>CAZAZB010000064.1:2105-7173 GCA_964489485.1 uncultured Pseudomonadales bacterium
GCTGGATGCCGAGACGATAACTTCTTCTAACTCGACCATCCCATCCTGGCGGGTTGTAAGCCCGGGTGAGTAATCTGGCGGCAAGGGTCTCATCACTGTTTGTTCAGGACCCAGATGCCGCGTTCCAATGGACAACAGGATGACAAGTAACAAGCAGACAGACATAAACACAAGACTTTTAAACATAGGCAAACTCCTAATTCCCTGACCTTTCGACCGTAAAACTATCGACGGTAAAACTATCCACGGTAGAACTGTCCATCGTAAAACTATCAATGGTAGAGACCATCGACACTTCAACCATAAACGGTCCAAAGTCGTATTCGGGTTAGTGAGTCTAGTTTGGTATTGCTTTGCGGCGCGGTACCAGCCGAAGAAATTAGATGAGGCAGGCTAAGTCAGGACACGATGAGAGAGTTGCTCCTGAACGGCGGATTGAAACTGGCTCAGGGAAAAAGGTTTCTGCAAAAACACAACATTGGACGCCTCAAGATCTCGTTGCCGAATCTCTTGTTGGCTATAACCGCTGACCAAAATGACAGGGACCTCGGAAGGAAGCCCGCGTATCAACCCCAGCAGTTCTACACCGCCCATCCCAGGCATCGTCAGATCAAGGATACAAAACTCAATCTCATCTCTATGGCTGCGAAACATCGAAAATCCCTGCTTGCCATCTTCGGCCTCCAGCGATTGGTAGCCCATTGACTTGAGCATGCTGCGCATCAGATCACGAACATAAGGCTCATCATCCACCACAAGGACTTGCCCCCTGGTGTCGGGGTCTTTGGTTTTTGATTCATCGGTGGGCATACCTTCTGCTTGTAGCGAATTGACAGTTGGAGGGAAATAGGCTCGAATTGTCGTTCCCTTACCCAGGATGGATCTAATCTCTATCGCACCATGGTGGGCTCTGATGATACCAAAGACAACCGCCATGCCCAGGCCCCTTCCAGTAAATTTAGTGGTAAAGAAAGGTTCAAACAAGCGTGATTGATCCTCTTCGGATATGCCAACACCTTCGTCCATCACTTCAAAATAGACGTAATTACCTACCTTAAGCTCATCGCCAATGTGCAGCGAATCACGAGGACTAGCGTCCAGAAAACTTTCACCTGTGGTGATTGTAATAGTGCCTGCTGATTTGTGGCTCATGGACTCACTGGCATTAATCAGCAGGTTCATCATCACCTGATTCAACTGGGTACCATCGGCACGAATCTCAGGCAACCCGTCTTTGATGGCATAGTTAATTGTCAAATTCCTTGGAATTGATGCCCGCGCCAATTCCTGCATTTCAAGTACCTGCACATTGATATCAAGAACTGTTTCGACCACATGTCCTTTACCAGAATAGGTCAACATTTGATTACACAGATCAGCCAACTTACTACCGGCTAGCTCCATTCTGGATAGATAGTCTGTAATCACACTATCATCAACAGAGCGTTCTTTCAGAAGATCTATATAGCCAAGAATAGGCATCAACAAATTATTGAAATCATGTGCGACACCACCAGCAAGAACACCCAGGCTTTCGAGCTTTTGCGCATGTCTGAGCTGAGCCTCTATCCCTTTGTTAGTTTGCTCAAGCAATACTTTTTCGGAAATGTCAGAAAACATATAAAGCATTCCTGTTACTTCATCTGCACTATTTTTGATGGCTGCCTTGGAAAGGGAAACAGACTTTAGGACATCGTCAAAATTAAGAAAAGAAAATTCAAATTCGGCGTCATCCTGTGAAACCAGCGTTTCAGGCAGGGTTTCTTCATCAGGGAAAAGAGCCATTAGCGTTCGTCCAACCAGGGAGTCAGGCTCTTCTCCGATCAAATTAGCCATGGGTAGATTGACGAACTCAACAACTCCATCTCGATTGACGACGCAGACTCCGTCTTTGGTTGTTTCAACAATTCGTCGGTAACTCTCTTCACTTGCTCGTATGTTTCTTTCGCTGCGCCTTCGCTCGACTTCAGCCGCCGCACGCATGGCAAAAAATTCTAGCAGCGCACTGCCTTCAGCGCCGGACTCCATGGGGGATTCGTCCATGATAGCCAAGACACCGAGAGGGCTTCCGTCATATCCGTATAGTGGTGTACCGATATAGGATTCGATATTGTATTTGATCAACGTCATGTCCGCCGGGAAAAGTTGTGCAACCGAATGAGGGAATACAGACGTTCCCTCTTCGATGACTCTCTCACTTGGCGCGCCCTTGAACTGGTAGGTCAGATTTTCTCGGTAGCCGGTACCTGCCCAGAAGGCAACGGTTGTGAACAACTCCCGTTCTGTACCATCCCTGATTGCCAATACTGCATACTTGACGTTCAATGCCAATGCCAGGGACCTGACAAGCGACCTGTAGTATTCTTCACCCAGATCACCCGAGGTACCTTCGACCACGAGTCGCAAGGCTTCCTGCACACGACTTTCCCCTGACAGGTTTCTGAATATCACCAGCTTGGCGTGCGCGTCGCGCCCCGTCTCAATCATTTCTGAACTCACCCGGTGCACGTTGGTGCCAAAGCCTGTATAGACGAGATCTTCCGATTTTTCCTGTTTTTCGAGGAAGCTGGTCAATCGAGGATGAGCCTCCAGAAGTTCATCTGCCTTCTGTCCGACCCTGACAGAATGTGAGCCACACAATTCAACAAAGGCATGATTAAAATCCACAATCCTGAGCGTGTCATCAATAACGAGAATGGCATCTCGCATTTCTGACATTACCCGTTCCCTTGCGATGGGGATAAGCTCACCTAACTTGAGACGAAAGACCACCAACACAAGCACGATCGAACTAAGAACCAAGGCAAAAGGTGAGAAATCAATTGGATAGTCAATGATGCGAAAAACGTAAACAATACTGGTGAACCATGGCAACATCACTGCGAAACTGACCATCAATTTCTGTCGAAAATAATAGGTATCAGAATCAAACATGGTCTTGAAGATCAGCCCGGCACCCACCAGTTGAATCGTGTAGGAATAAATCGCATGAAGCCAGAAACCAAAACCGTATTCGTTACTAAGTAAAGTAAAGCCGCTAAACTCAACCAGTGTTTTACCCTGCCAGAAAAATGCATGGGAATCTGAGGTGAATACCAGAACCAGTGTCGCTATCGGAACCGCAGACAAGAGTAAATATCCTGTTCGACTAATGCTGCCTAACTTGCCCTGAAAGTAAACACCCAGCAGTAGCCAACCTGTTGGGCCGATAACAAGACCCAAATATTCGAATCGCTCAGCGAGGACTTTCGATTCAAAGCTATCGAAATACAACTCCATGGCGTAGCCACAAGACCAGATGCCACCGGTGATAACAATAAGTCCCAGCGGCAGATCGACAGGCGCACGCCTTCTGGCAATATAGACCAGCAAGTAGATGGATATGGGGACTGGCACCAGCAACAACAAAATTATTGCCAGTTGTGATTCTTGCATCTAGGAACATCTTCCCGCGTTATTCAACTACATAAATTTTCGGTACATATAGTATCATTTTAATTTCACTTTTTTGCGCTCTTATCTATAGGCCTAAAACTGCCTGGGCAATAATATTGTGTTGAATTTCACTGGACCCACCGGCAATAGTGTATCCACGATGATGGAATAATCCATTTGCGACTCTGTCGGCATAGCCAGCACCAATGGGTTCTGCATCAGTCCCGCGCATCGATGAATCAATCGGCAGACCATAATATCCAATGGTTTCAAAGAGCAACCGATCCATATCCTGTACCAGCGCACTACCTTTTAGCTTCAACATAGAGGGTTCGGCTCCGATGGTTCCACCTGAATCAAACTTCGTTAACAATCGTAAGGCAGTTGACTCCAGCGCTTCAAGACGAATTTTTAACTCAACAAGCTGCCGATCGTAGTCAGCGCCCAGTTCGATACCAGCAGCACTTTCCTGCTCTCTCACATCGAGAATTCTGGATAAGATCCTGCGGTTCTCGGCAACACGGGAGACAAGCAAACGCTCATTACCCAGCAGGTTCTTGGCGACAGTCCAGCCCTGGTTTTCCTCTCCCAGCTTATTCGTTTTTGGCACTCGAACATCATCAAAGAAAACCTGATTCCAAAGCCTCTTACCATTGAATGCCAATAATGGCTCAACCACAACACCATCAGTTCTCATATCAATGAGCAGAAAAGTGATACCCAGCTGCTTTTTCGCATCAGGGTCAGTCCTTACCAGTGCAAAAATGTGATCTGCAACCTCAGCTGCGGATGTCCATATTTTTGATCCATTCACGACATAGTCATCACCATCGGCGACCGCCTTTGTTCTCACGGAGGCGAGGTCTGAACCCGCTTGTGGTTCAGAATAGCCCTGGCACCAGGACATCTCCGCATTCAGAATTTTTGGAAGGTACTCATTCTTCTGTTCAGCGGTGCCATATTTAATGATGGCTGGCCCAACCATATTGAAGCCGAAACCCTGTAACTCCGGCGCATGGTGCGCTTTCATTTCGACATCAAAAATATGCCGCTGTACCATCGTCCAGCCCGTCCCGCCCACCTCAACCGGCCAGTTTGGTGCCGCCCAGCCCTTTAGGTTCAATGTTCGCGTCCACTGGTCCTGTGTTTCCTTGGGTACGCTATGCCCTAGCTTCACCAGATCACTCACTGACTGATCCAGATGATCGTCCAGGAAGGACCTGACCTCGTCACGAAAGACGAGATTGTCTGCACTGAGCTTTATTTCCATTGTTTTCTCCGAATATCTGAATTCACTAGGCAGCACCTGGCTTCACATCAGGTCCATTCATCAGGTCCATTCCTCAAGACTTTTTCTCAAGACCTTTTCTCAAGACCAAGGATCAACCCCAACCAGCTTTCTTCCCAGTTCGCCGAGGTAAGCAGGGTCACCTGGCTCTGGTATCATCTGGCCTTTAATTTTCTGATGGACCGCCCATGGTGGTGGCATCTTCTCTCGCCACTCTTTAACGCGCCGGGCACGGTCTTTCTCTGTTGTAACGGGTTGCATGGTCACATACTGGACAAAGCGATGGTCGCCAGACAGATTCAAGCGGCCCGTATGCGGCATCAATCGGTTAAAAACAACGAGACT
>CAZAZB010000064.1:7273-13421 GCA_964489485.1 uncultured Pseudomonadales bacterium
CAGACAGATTCAAGCGGCCCGTATGCGGCATCAATCGGTTAAAAACAACGAGACTTCCCGCACGACCTTCGACAGCAACAAGATCATCATCGGCGACTTCAGGATATCGCCTCTGCTCGTCACCTGTATGATCGAGACACCAGTTTGCAAGCTTCTGATAAATTGATGGAACACACGAGAAAGCGCCCTGCTCTGCACTCGTATCAGTGAGATAAATCAAACCCTGAATACTTGATGGTAGTCCCGAGCGCCTATCTTGCTGTTTGGTATCCAGTGTCCATGGATCACAATCCCAATGTATAGCGGCCTGTTTCCACTCACTGGTTTCTGGTGCAAACGGCGGTTTATAGGACGCCCTGTCCATGCTCACCCACAATTTTTCATTTTCATAAAGTTCAGAAAATACCTGATGAAGCGCCGGATGCTGGCGAACATCCCAGAGCGCCTGATGGTGGTGCATAGCAATGATGCCGTGTCCGGCATAGTTACCGCTGTACCAGGTTGATCGATCATCGAGGTCAATATCTGTTTGCAACAAGATTGCATCGATAACCTTTTGGCACAACTGATCTGGTACCACATCAGGAATAACCAGGTAGCCCTGTTCTCTAAATGTCTCTTTTTGTTCATCAGTCACCAGCATGATGCGGTGGACTATACTATGATCGACGCCATGCTGGTAATCACTTTCAGATACCCAGGTTCCGGGGAAAATACCCGGGTTAGAAAGTTGGGAGCCGATGGATAAAGAGGGTCTGGTCATGTCTTTTCAATCAATAGCCAAAAAATATCCCGTTATTCCGGTTGTCACAATTTCTGCTGCCCGGCAGGCGGTACCGTTGGCGCGGGTGCTGGGTGAAGGTGGCGTTAACATCATTGAAATTACACTACGCAGCGAGTATGGACTGGCTGCCATTGAATCCGTTCGAAAAGCCTTACCGGAAACCCTGGTAGGCGCAGGTAGTGTTAGAAATATCAGTGAATTCAAGCACGCCGTGGCTGCCGGTGCTCAATTTTTGGTTTCGCCTGGCTCAACATCAGCGCTTATCACAGAGGCTAGCCGCCAGGAGATACCCTACCTGCCCGCCGCTAGCACCCCGAGCGAGATGATGGCCCTCGTCGATGCCGGTTATCACTACCAGAAAATTTTTCCTGTGAATAATCTGGGTGGTATAAGGTTTCTGAAGGCACTCAATGGCCCCCTGGCAAACATCTCCTTTTGTCCATCAGGCGGAATCGGACTCGATAATTTTGTCGACTATCTGGCGCTCTCCAATGTTGAAACTGTCTCAGGTTCCTGGCTAACACCGACCAAGCTGGTGGCACAAAATAACTGGTCCGCCATCCTGGACCTCACCCGTGAAACACTCAAACGACTAACACCATGATCATTACATTTGACCTGGGCACTACCCGCTTAAAAGTAGCCGCATTTGATCTTGATGGCAAACTTCTTGGGCAAATTGCCATCCGGAACTGTGATGAACATGAAGGTTGCTACCGCTGGCAGAAGGCAGAAATCTGGTGGCAGAATTGTATCGATGCAACATCTGATCTCGTCAAGACAGAAAATTTGGACATGACGACATTGAAGGGGATTTCCCTGTCCGGTCGTGCTGGCGCCTGTGTCTTCCTTTCAGGCGATGGAACTGTGCTCGCAGATCCCTGGAGTGATAATCGCCATCAGACCCAGTTGCGACATCTTATGAAAAAGAATGGTCAGAATAAACCAGCGCCCTATGCCGCGACGATGGTGTCCAAGTTTATCTGGATGCAGGAAAATCAACCGGAACTCGCTGCCAAAACAAAACACCTGCTCTTTGCGAAAGATTTTCTGCTTTATAAGCTGACGGGTAATTTCGTCACCGATGCTGCGTCCGGTCCGGACAACAAAGATTGGCCCACCATCGATACTCATTTGGATGAATCGCTTCTACCCGCCTGTCAACTTCCCTGGACTTTTGCAGGTTCTACGACAACCAAAGCCGCAGCCGAGCTTAATCTCGCATCGGGCATTCCCGTGTGCGTTGGCGCCCATGATGGCATTTGTGCCAACACAGGTGCAGGGGCTATTGAAGAGAAGCAGTTCGCCATTACCCTGGGTACTCACGCAGTTGTTCGCGGCATCTCGCATCACCATCCTGAAGACTCTCTTAGATTTTATGGCTACCCACCAGATAAGCATGTGATAGGCGGCAATGCACTGATGGCAGGACGTTCATTAGACTGGTTCGCGGACAACTGGTTTTCGGCAGCAGAAACAGAACGTCAAACACTATTTAAACAATTGGATGGTGTCTGCCAGAAGGCTAAACCGGGGAGCCGAGGCATAACATTCCTACCTTATCTTGCCGGTCAACTCGCCCCGGAAAAACGACCCACCGCATCGGCAACCTTTCACGGCTTGACCCTTCGCCACAACCGGGAAGATATGTTCCAGGCAGTTCAGGAAGGCGCTAGTTTCGCCCTGGCAAGAGTATTCCAGCAGGTTGTCCGTTGGATTGGTGAACCACAATCGATCGGCATGACAGGCAGCGGTATATTGAGCCACTCATGGACACAAACGATTGCTAATATTCTGCAACGGCCGCTCGATATCACCGATGCCTCTTCTGAAGGACGCGGCGCAGCAATGTTCTGTGCAGTGGCACTTGGGTATTACCGGGACATTGGAGATGCTGCAGATGGTATGATCAACATCAATAGAAGGGTCATACCCAACGGCAGCCTTGCCGAGATATACAAGCAATTATTAGACGAGTGGACGGCGTTTTCGCGCTCAACCTACGCACAGGATTCGTAAACCCGCTGGAAATCCCTTTGCAATTCCGTTATCATATGATCCTTCCCAAGGTTGAACATCTAACGCACGCTCGCAACAAAAAGCTAGCCGCCGCGATAGTCAAAAACCACAATAATAAACGTTCGCCCTGATTTGTTTATGCCAGTCTGCTCGTTGTAACGCTGCGTGACTGTTTGTTTATTGAAGTACACCACTCATGAAAGTATTGCTGCGCCTATTGCCCTACATCAAGACTCACGCCTGGGCGTTTTTTGGTGGACTGTTCGGACTCGGCATCGCGCGAATATTTGAAGTTGCCATTCCACGATTCGTGATGATGGGAATCGACAATCTGGTCGAAGCTCAAGAAAATTTCAATCTGAACCAGATCGACTATGAGACGGCTCTGGCCACCCTCTCCTATCCGGTGATGGCCATCGTCATTTGTGTTTTTGGCCAGCTGATTGTGACGATTATCAGCCGAATCCTCGTCCGCAGGATTGGTATGTACGCCGCCTACGATCTCCGGAATCGAATATACAGCCATTTGCAAAGACAGGGCCCTGTCTTTTTTAGCCACTTCAGCATTGGCGACCTGATGGCTCGCTCCATCAATGACATTTCCCTGGTTCGTCAGGTTATTGCCGGGACAACACGAATGACTATCGTGTTGATCTTTACCGCGACTGCCGGTTTGATCAGCATGTTTCTTCTCTCGCCAAAACTAGCATTGGCTGTTTTGTTGCCAATGCCAATCGTATCTTTTGTCGCCTATCTTTTTTCAAAACAAATCTACGTGCAGTCTCATCGCGTACAGGAAGGTTTTTCGACACTGTCTACCTTTGTGCAGGAGAACCTGAACGGCATCAGAACCGTACAGGCCATGGCGCAGGAGCACGAAGAAATTAACCGTTTTGCAGCCGTGAACCAGACCTTCGCGGAAGATAACCTCACCTTATTTACGACAAGTTCGCTGCTCGGTGCCATTATGCCGATCCTTGCCGCCAGCTCTACGCTAATCATCGTCGGCTACGGCGGCTATCTCGTCAATGCAGATGAACTAACACTGGGTGCGTTCGTCGCGTTTTTCTCTTATCTGGCACTACTACTTTGGCCCGTTCGTGAAGCCGGGTCGCTCGTCACACAATGGCAGCGCGGTGCATCGGGGACCAGGCGATTATTCGAAATTCTCGACTATGAGCCAGAAATCCTGGAACAGGTGAATACAGAATTCCCTAACCTGACAGGCCGTATCTCAATTCGTCATCTTTATTACCAGTATGAGAACAAGAATAAGTACGCGCTCGAAGACATCAACCTTGAAGTGACGCCCGGCGAAACCATTGCTATTCTTGGTCGCGTTGGTTCGGGTAAATCGACACTCCTTCGCCTATTTGTTCGCTTGCTTGATCCAAGCAAGGGTGAATTGCTACTCGATGGACACCCCATACAGGGCTTCCCACTCGCCTACTTACGAAAACATGTTTGCCTGGTATTGCAGGACCCGTTTCTATTTGCCGATAGCCTCGGCGACAATATTGCCTACGACAACCCTGAAAGAGATCTAAAAGAGATCCGACAATCAGCTGATGCTGCAGCCTTACGTGAAACAATCGAAGAATTCCCTGAAGGTCTGGAAACGATACTGGGCGAACGCGGCGTCACACTATCCGGTGGACAGAAACAAAGAACAGCCCTGGCGCGCGGACTGATTCGTATGACACCGATGCTAATCCTCGACGATTGTTTTTCTGCCGTCGATACGGAAACAGAAGAACATATCCTGTCTGGTCTGAAATCAGTTCGCGGTGGACTAACAACATTACTAGTCTCCCACCGGGTTTCAACCGCAAGACATGCCGACCGGATAGTCGTTCTCGAAGAAGGACGTATCATCGAAGTGGGGACCCATCAAGAATTGCTTGATCTTGGCGGTTTCTACGCAAATCTTGAAGCGTCGCAAAGCAACAATAGTCGTCTGTCAAAGACGCTCTCCAAAATATCGACATTGGAGGCGACCTGAATGTCCTCTTCGACTACACAAAACTTCGGCTCAACTGATAGTGCTCCAGAAAAGCTAGACCATTCGATCTTCGATGCGGACATTCATGGTCAATCCATGAACATGCAATATCTCGGCCGGATATTTGGCTGGGTAAAACCGCACAAACGGCTTGCCATCATCAGTATTGCACTCGTCCTGTTGGCATCTGTGCTGGCAGTTCTTCTGCCTGTTGTTATTGCCAGAGTTGTTATCGATGGCATCATCATGAACAAGCCAGATGCCATGTTGCCCGACTTTGGTATGAACGATTTGACAGCCTGGCTGGTTGACTTGACCGGGCTGCAACCAATTGTTGTTGCCTGCTCTCTTTTTGCTGTTTTCACCATCATCTGCCATATCGCCTACCACTTTCACCGGGCAACTTTTGCAAAAGCGGTTCTCTATTCGCTAAGAGACATGCGACTGGATCTGTTCGCGCACATGGAAAGGAGACCTTCGTCCTTTTACGATAAAGTCGCTGTCGGTCGTGTGATGACCAGAATAACCAATGATGTACAAGCTCTGTTCGAGTTGTTGATGGGTGTGGGCATGCTTATTGGCGAGTTCGTTCCATTTCTACTTGCGCTGTTCATCATGGTGGCAATTGATGTGGAACTGACCTTGTGGCTGCTCCTGGCTATCCCTGTTTTTGCCGTGGTCACCTACTTTTTCAGGCAGGCGACACGAAAAGTCTACAGGCTAATCCGTAATTCGGTTTCCCAGTTGAACCAGAACTTACAGGAAAATCTGAGTGGCATGCAGGTCGTTCAACTGAGTAACCGCGAGAAACGAAATCTCGCTGTCTACAACGAAACCAACGAAGACAACAAAACCCATGAAATAAATGCGATCTATCTCGAAACCGGATATGGCGCGTTCATGGATAACATCGTCAACCTGGCACTCGCCATTATCATCTGGGTCGGTGGCGGGTCAGTGCTCCAGGATGCGATATCTCTGGGTAGTGTCATTCTTTTCACACAATTTGTTGATATGTTTATCCGACCCATTCGTGTACTGGGGCAACAATATAATGTTCTCTTTCGGGCCATGGCGAGTGCAGAGCGAATATTCCAGGCACTGGATTGGCACGAACAGGTTCGCGAACCGAAGCAGCCGGTACAACTGCCTGCACGTATCAAAGGCAAACTGGAATTCCGCCATCTAACCTTCGGATACGATGCCGATAATCCGGTTCTGAACGATGTTTCTGTACAAATAAATCCCGGAGAAAAACTTGCCGTTGTTGGTCCCACAGGATCAGGTAAAAGCACGCTAATACGGTTGTTAGGCCGGTTCTATGACTTCCCCAATGAGACTAT
>CAZAZB010000065.1:0-3120 GCA_964489485.1 uncultured Pseudomonadales bacterium
AGAAGCGCTTCAGCGACCATGGGGTGAACAAATTGGGAGATGTCACCACCAAGCGAGGCAATCTGCCGGACCAGGGTTGAAGAAATGTAGGAAAACTTTTCGGAAGGGGCGAGAAAAACAGTCTCCATTCCGGGCTGCAATGCCCGATTCATATTTAACATCTGAAATTCGTACTCGAAATCTGTCACCGTTCTAATGCCTTTCAGAATGACGTCTGCACCCACGTCGCTGGCAAATTCCACGGTCAGGTTGGTGAATCCTGCGACTTCAACGTTGTCAATATGTTCCAACGCTGCCTGGGCAAGCTTCACCCGGAGCGCGAGAACACTCGGCGCCTTGTGTGGACTGGTTGCGATCCCGAGTACCACCCGGCCAAAAATTCGGGCGGCCCGCTCAACCAGATCTGCATGACCATTGTGGATTGGATTAAACGTGCCTGGGTATAAAACTGTGCTCATGATGTCGGTTTATGCCATGAAGGGTCGAAGATCATACATGAGAATTTGTCCTCTGGGCAAAAAGAGCGGGAAATATTTCGTTGGTACTTTTGTTTGATAACCTGTTGCATGAATAATGGGCAACTGGACCGGACAAGCCTGGATCTGGTCCTGTCAATTTAGTTCTGGCACAGACAATAGTGAACGGTACCCGCCTTCTTCTGTCGCTCAATAGACCACCTGCTGGGAAGTTCAGCTAGCCTGATTGCACGGGGAGATTCGATGTAGATCAGACAGCCCTGAGCCATTAGATTACCTAATTCCAGGGCCTGTATGCAGAATTCTAGATGTCTACCATTAAAGGGTGGGTCGAGGAAGACGATATCGAATACTTCCTTGTGGCGTTGCTCGAGCCACTGTTCTGCACCAATTTTTTCCAGCTTGAATCTATCCTGAGAGACTCCTATGGTAGAGAATTCAGTCTTTAGGTGATCGATAATCAGTGAGAGTTTGTCAATTAGGACCACAGATTGAGCGCCACGGGATAGGGCCTCCAGACTGAGAATACCGCTGCCAGCAAAGAGTTCAAGGCACCGGGCATCCTTGATTGAGCCCTGAAGCCAATTGAACAGAGTTTCGCGTACGCGGTCAGGGGTTGGGCGAATATTCTCATTATTAGCAAAAGATACTTTGCGACCGCGCCAGTTTCCCCCGATAATTCGCAATGAGTGAGGGGCTGAATGCTTTTTCATTATTGTGGGTTCGTTATTGTGGGTTAATTGTTATTGGCTAAAGGCTGCATTGTCGGCTCAGGGATGTATTGTTGGCTCAAGGCTGTCTGCCCATAGTTTGCAGCAGCATAATGCTGTTGGTTGAGCTGTAGAATGGAATGGATCTTGGCCAGACGTTCCCTAATTGGTTTTTGATGGATGTGAATATCGTAAATGACGAGTAATGTTGCAGAAGAAGATGATGATGGCAAGCAGGGATTTTTTTCCCGGATGCGATCCGGGTTAGGGAAAACACGAAATCGATTTGTCAGTGGTTTGGGGCGAGCGTTCCTCGGAAAAAAGATCATTGATGAAGCGCTTTTTGAGGACATAGAAACGTCACTACTGACAGCGGACGTCGGTGTCGAGGCAACCATGTCCATTATCGAATCCCTGACGGAAAAAGTCGCCAGAAAAGAATTGGGCGATGGCGAGGCTTTACATGAGCAGTTGAAACAAGAGCTAACAGAGCTTCTTAAAGGAGCGGAGAAACCGCTGGTTATCCTCCCGGATAAACAGCCATTCGTCATTCTCATGGTTGGCGTTAATGGTGCGGGCAAGACCACGACGGTGGGTAAGCTGGCCAAAATATTTCAGCAGGAGGGCAAGTCGGTGATGCTGGCGGCAGGCGATACCTTCAGGGCGGCGGCGGTGGAACAACTCAAAGTCTGGGGTGAGCGCAACGATGTTCCTGTTATCGCCCAGGGCAATGGTGCGGATAGCGCATCTGTCGTTTTTGACGCGATGACCGCAGCAAAAAGTCGCGGTATTGACGTCCTGATTGCCGATACTGCAGGTCGTCTTCAGAACAAAAAGAATCTGATGGAAGAGTTGAGCAAAATTAATCGTGTACTAGGAAGACATGATGAGGCCGCGCCCCATGCCGTCCTACTCGTGCTTGATTCGGGCACTGGCCAGAACGCCATTTCACAGGCAAAGGAGTTTCAGCGTGCGGTTAATGTCAGCGGGATCGTGCTAACGAAACTTGATGGTACTGCCAAAGGAGGCGTTATCTTCGCCATTGCAAAACAACTAGACTTGCCGGTTCACTATATTGGTGTCGGTGAGCAAATTGATGATATGCGACCCTTTGTGGCCTCGGAATTTGTAGATGCGCTCTTTTTTAATGAAAGGCTTGATGATGAGTAGTTTACGGAGGCGTCGCCCGACATTGAATAGCTCGGTAGCGAGCCAACCAGGATGATGGTGCCTCGATGATCCGTTTCGATGAAGTTAGCAAACGTTACCCCGGCGGAAAAGAAGCCTTGTCCCGGGTTTCGTTCGAGCTGGGCTCGGGTGAGATGGCATTTCTGACGGGTCATTCCGGGGCAGGTAAGAGCACTTTGATGAAGCTTATCATCGTGATGGAACGACCGAGCCAGGGGCAGATCTTCCTTGCAGGGTCCAATCTCAACCGAATTTCAAACCGCCAGATTCCGCAGGTACGTAGAAATGTTGGTGTTGTATTCCAGAATCACCAGCTTCTCTTTGACCGAACCGTCTATGATAATGTTGCATTACCCTTGACGATTGCGGGGTATAGACCGCGCGAGGTAGGTCGTCGAGTGAGAGCGGCTCTTTCCAAAGTGAGTCTCGCTGACAAGGAAAAACAATTCCCAGTGACCTTATCCGGTGGTGAGCAACAGAGAGTGGGTATCGCCCGTGCGGTGGTAAATAAACCGGCGCTCTTACTTGCCGACGAGCCAACCGGTAATCTTGATCCTGATCTTTCAATGGAAATAATGGATCTGTTTCGGCAATTTAACCAGGTTGGTGTGACCACGATGATTGCGACTCACGATCTCGCTTTGGTAGAAAATATGAAGCAGCGTGAATTTGTGTTGGATCACGGTTGCATGAAAGAACAGACATGAACAGCCGCTCTACCAATCGCGCAAAACCAGCCATTCGTG
>CAZAZB010000065.1:3220-13246 GCA_964489485.1 uncultured Pseudomonadales bacterium
TCGTGTCGCCAAGGAATCTGGCGCCACCACGGCCGTGACCGGTATCAAAGGTAGGCTGGGTGCATGGCTAGCGCATCACAGAAGAGTCGCTCGTGAAAGTCTTGCTTCACTGATGTCAGATTGGCTATCAAGTCTAATGACCTGGCTGGTCATTGGAATTGCCCTTGCACTGCCAATTATACTTTATGTCATTCTGATTAATGTTGGCGCCCTGGGTGAAGGATGGGATGGCAATCCGCGTATCAGCCTGTACTTAAGACCATCGGTCACGGAAGTCGAGGGTCGGACTCTGGGTCGGGAGCTTGAAAAGCGACCTGACATCGCAGAGATATCCTATATCAGCGCGAATGATGCACTGGTCGAATTTCGTTCTCTGTCCGGATTTGGCAGTGTTCTGAACGCTCTGGACAAGAATCCCCTGCCTGCGGTACTGGAAGTCAAACCCAGAGACAGGGATATTGGCAAGCTGAGGCTTCAGGTTGCTTCCTATGGTGAGTTGCAACAGGTAGCCTCGGTCAAATTCGATCTGGCCTGGATCGAGAGGCTTTTCGCTCTGTTGCAGCTAGGGGAAAGATTGGTCGTCACGCTCGGGTTTGTGCTTGCGCTGGGTGTTTTGTTGGTTATCGGTAACACCATTCGGTTGTCGATTGAGAATCGTCGTAGCGAGATAGAGATTGTGAAACTTGTTGGCGGAACTGATGGCTACGTTCGGCGACCCTTTCTCTATCTTGGATTCTGGTATGGCCTGGGTGGTGCCTTGATAGCGACCTTTTTGGTGCAGGGTAGCCTGGTATTTCTTGCTACGCCCGTAGAAGTGCTTGCGCAGTCCTATCGAAATGACTTTTCTCTGGCTGGCCTGGATATCGCTGGGAGTATTGCGGTTTTGTGTGGGGGCTCCGCTCTCGGCATTGTCGGGGCGCTTTTGTCTGTTGGGCGTCACCTGAGTGAGATTGAGCCGACCTGACTCTCTCTGCCTGTCGGGGGCTTCATAGAATTTTTCGGGCACCATTTAGGCATCTTTGAGGCGTTGGCCAGGGGAAGCTGCTTTAATAATATTCATAAATATCAATAAGTTAGAGTCTTATGGCGATAGTTTTAATTCAGTGCTAAAATTTGCAGCCCTAATTTTCAGGCTGGCCTGCTTAAACAAGAGCCCGCACAAACAACAATTTTATTCGCAGCCATTTAATTCACAGCCATTTAATTCACTACAATCTATTTGACAAGAATCTAACTGATAACCATGAATACAAATCTCAGACCAATCGATGTGATGTCACCAGGGGGTAACCTTGATGCCTATATCCAAACGGTCAACGCTATTCCGATGTTAAGTCCAGAACAGGAACGAGAGCTGGCGAATCAACTCTACTATGACGGTGATCTTGAGGCTGCCAGGCAGATGGTGTTTGCACATCTAAGATTCGTTGTGTACGTGGCCAAGTCTTATGCTGGATACGGCCTTTCAGAGGCTGATCTAATCCAGGAAGGTAATGTTGGCTTGATGAAGGCAGTGAAGCGATTTAATCCCGAATTTAAAGTTCGGCTTGTGTCCTTTGCTGTTCACTGGATCAAGGCTGAGATGCACGAGTTTATTCTGAAGAATTGGCGAGTCGTGAAAGTTGCAACGACCAAAGCGCAACGAAAACTGTTCTTTAATTTGAGAAGTGCAAAAAAGCGACTTGGCTGGATGAATAGCCAAGAGGTCAATCACATTGCCGAAGCGTTAGGCGTAGCGCCGGAAGTTGTCAGGCAAATGGAAGGTCGCCTGGCGTCTCATGATGAATCTTTTGATGCTGACCAGGATGATGACGATGGCGTCTTGGCACCTGCACAGTACCTCGAAGATGATCAGCATAACCCGGCAATACTGGTCGAAGAAGGCAATGCCAGCGCCTTAAACCACAAGACATTGATGCAGGCCTTCCGAAAGCTCGATGCAAGAGCACGTGAGATCATTCAGCAACGCTGGCTCGGCGATAAGAAATCGACATTGCATGAACTTGCAGAACAGTTCGGTATCTCCGCAGAGCGAGTCAGGCAGCTGGAAAAAAATGCGCTGAAGAAGTTAAAACTTGGTTTCGAAGTCTAACCTGCCCCGCCGATGACCTAATCGCCCTGCCCTTATGAACGCCAATAATTTACTTTTGTTTACAGGTTTAAGCGGTCTCATGAGTGTCGCCATGGGCGCGTTCGCAGCGCATGGACTGCGCGGGAAGATTGACGACGCGTTATTTCACGCATTCGAAACCGCTGTTAGCTACCAGATGAGTCATACGCTCGCACTGTTCGGGATCTGCATCTTGATGCATCTCTGGGGAGTGAAACCGGCTCTACAATTTGCAGGGCTAGGGTTCATTCTTGGCATAATACTGTTTTCCGGTAGCCTCTATGGATTGGCGCTGACCGGTAGCAGGTGGCTTGGGCCCATAACACCGATCGGTGGACTCGCGTTTATGTTCGGATGGATGAGCCTCACCTATGCAGCATGGAAAAATTACCCACCGGGATAAACCTGATCAGTTCTTGTCCGTTTCCATCAACTGTATCCCATAACTATGTCCCTTAAGCAGACCCCTTTTTTCTTCTGATGACTGATATCCGCAAGCCCATTCGTAGTTTTGTTATTCGTCAGAGCCGTATTTCGGTGAGTCAGAAACGGGCATTGCTCGAACTCTGGGATAAATATGGATTGGAGATAACCGATGGACCCTTTGACGGGTTGACCTGCTTTGGTAACGACAATCCCGTGACCATAGAAATTGGCTTTGGCATGGGTGATTCACTTGTTGAAATGGTTGCAACCTATCCAGAGCGTAATTTCATCGGTATTGAAGTGCATCGGCCGGGGATAGGTCACCTCATTAAAGAGGCAGATGAACAGGGTCTGGATAACCTAAGGGTTTATGCCAGCGACTCTATAGAGGTGCTTTGCAATGGCATAGCGCCGGAGACTATTCAATGTGTGCAAATCTTTTTCCCTGATCCCTGGCCCAAAAAGCGTCACCATAAGCGAAGGCTTATCAATGCAGCTCTGCTGGATGCCATCAATATGGTATTGGACAGGAATGGCATACTGCATATTGCCACTGATTGGGTTCCCTACGCGGTTGTTGTCCAACAACTTTTTGAAGGTGATCGACGCTTCGAACAGATCGAGCCGCCCCCACGGGTAGAGACGAAATATGAGCGACGGGGTCTCAACCTTGGTCATGAAGTGACCGATCTGGCAGTACGTAAGATGGAATTTTAAAGAAGGCTTTCTAAAGATGGCTTTCTAAAGATCTATTTCGAATCTCTCTTGGTCAAGCTCCTAGGCTAGTCTGTGAGTAAAAGTAACTCATCAAGGTATCTGGTTCCGAGCGTTGTGGGTATAACATAGGTCTCGTTTGTTTGCGCAACGTCCACCTCGGCGGGGTTAGAATGTAAGTAGACTAACCCTTTTTTCAATCCCTTCTCGATAAATGAATCGAGGCGGCGAAAAGGCAACCCGGTTCGTGATTCGAATGTGGACTGCGAGAAACCTTCTGTAAGGCGCAGCGCATTCATCAGAAATTCCAGCACCATAGAGTCGGCGTCGACCGCTACGGCCCGCCTGTTAGCCGCGACCAGGTAATCGGCGGGGGATCGCGTCCTGGTGGTACGACCAATAGAGAAAGGGTTGGCAGGGTCGGTAATCTTTCCATGAGCACCGGCACCTATCCCCATGTAGTCCCCGAAACGCCAATAGTTGATATTGTGTTGGCATTGCCGCCCTTCCCTGGCGAAAGCAGATACCTCATATCTGGTGTAATCATTTGCCGACAGCATGGCAAGGCCTGCTTCGGTAATATTCCAGAGCAGATCCTCATTGGGTAAAATCGGTGGATACTTGTAGTAGTAGGTGTTCCGTTCGATGGTCAGTTGATACCAGGAGAGGTGTTCGCTGCCAAGAGAAATAGCGACCTCTAAATCCTGCATTGCCTCATCATAGGTCTGGCCCGGAAGCCCGTGCATTAGGTCCAGGTTGATATTGTCGAAGCCTGCTTCTCTGGCGGTACTAAAAGCGTGCAATGCTTCATCGGCATGGTGGATTCGTCCGAGTTTCGCAAGGTGCCTGTTGTTAAAACTTTGCACGCCAATACTTAGTCGATTAATACCAGCGTCAAAGTAGCCTTTGAATTTCTCCTTGTCCGTGGTGCCGGGGTTTGCTTCGAGTGTGATTTCTGTATCCGGGTTCAACTGGAACAGGCGCCCAACGATTAAAAGAAGTTGTTTGATCGTTTCGGGAGAAATCAGGCTGGGTGTTCCGCCACCGATAAAGATAGAGTGGATGATGGCTCGATAGCCGAGAAGACTTTTTTCCTCATTCAGGTCTTTCTCAAGTTGTAACAGATATTCGCTTTCACTCTGTCTGGCGTCTTGTTCGTAGGAGTTAAAATCGCAATAGGGGCACTTCTTGACGCACCAGGGAAAATGGACGTAAAGACTTAAAGGGGTGTCATTCAATTGGGTTCACCGATCAAGAATCAATCTTGAGGTCCATTTGCGCCTGTAAATCCAGCAACGCAATTGCTCGATGGCTTAACTTGTTCTTTTCTTCTGCTGATAGCTGCGCGGCGCTTTTGCCCAGATCAGCGATGAAAAATAATGGATCGTAGCCGAAACCACCACTGCCTGAGACCTGCTCCAGAATGGAACCATGCCATGTGCCGCGGGCAATGATTGGCGTCGGATCTTTTGCATGTCGTAACATCACGATAACACTCTGGAATTTTGCGCGACGATCATTCACAGGAACCCCCGCGAGCGCGGCTAGCAATTTTTTATTGTTGTCAGCATCCGTTGCCATAAGACCTGCATATCGCGAAGAATAGATTCCAGGTGAACCGTCAAGGAAATCCACTTCAAGTCCGGAGTCATCAGCGATAGCGGGGAGGCCAGACAAAGTTGATGCGTGTCTTGCTTTAAGAATAGCGTTTTCGACGAAGGTCAGACCGCTTTCCTCTGGTGTGGATATCTCCAGGTTCGATTGAGGTATAAGCGCCAGAGCGTCTGGCAATACGGCAGAAATTTCTGCTAGCTTGTGAAGGTTGTCACTGGCGAGAATGATTTGCATGATTGGTCTTTAGAGAAATAGTTGAGCTTTGGGAATATAGTTGATCTTTAGAAATATTGTCTCTTGTACACCAGCTGATACGTCTTTTCTGTGTCGACTGGCCGTATCGTTATAGCGAATCGAATGGTATCTCGCTCATTGATAACCTGATTCGAAAGATAGTAGATGGCATCTTGTTCTGTTACTTCGACAAAATCCATAGTGATGACCTGGCTGAGGAGATTAGTACTTTGACCTGTGACCACGGACTTTACTGATTGTCCTGCCTTGCGTACGGATATATTAGTGACGATTCTACCGGGAGACCGAACAATGTCGTGTGCCCTGGCCACTTCTGCGGGAATGATCATACTTGAAAAAGTCGTATAGTAGATTTCATACCCGGACCATTTGATGAGCTGATCGGCTGTGGCGAGATCACTTGCTAGAAGCACGAAGACTGGAATGAGGGCAGTCGTTAACCGCCTGCGCAGCCTTGTCCGACAACAGCGATCAGGATTCAAGAATTAAAGGCCTGGCACAAGGCCACCTGGCATTCCCAACATGACCGCAAGAGGATGAATAACCAGATAGTTATCAATGAGTGTGATGAATACAAACACCAGAATGATCGAGAAATCTATCCCACCCATGGGCGGTAAGAGCTTGCGGGCAGGTGCCGTCAGAGGCTCTGTAATTTGTGTGACAAGACTCAATGCCGGGTGATTGGAATAGGGTGCGATCCAGCTTGCGATAACCATAATGAGCAGTGCAAAAAAGTAAATATCGAAGATGATGGAGATCATGCCAACAAAAACCCATGCGATGTAGACTGGATGAAATGGCGCGGCACCATATAACATCATAATAAGAACAACAGCGATAAACTCTACCAGGAAAGCGACTGTCAGAGTGGCAAAGTCGACACCTCGAACAGAGGGAAGAAACTTTCGAAATGGCTTGATAGCCGGGTCAGTGATCTTAACGATGCCCTGGCAGAGAGGATTGTAGTAGTCCACTCGGGACACTTGCATCAAGAATCTCACCATGATCAGCGTAAAGTAGATGCCAAAAAATGTTTTGACGAGAAAAATACCTGCACCTGCAAAATTTTGGGTCATGGGGTCGATCCTGTTGGAGAGCTAGCATTTTAGGGTAGCTCAGGAGACATTGGAATTGATAAGTCAGTTATCGTGTTGAAAATTTTAGGCTGCCTATCTGGTTGCTAATATCCGGGAACCAATACCCGGGCATTACAATGCTTCGGACCTTTCTTTTGCTGCTTTAAGCGCTTTCAGGAAAATCGCCTCGAGATCTGCCGCAAACAACTCTTTAAGTGCAGCCTCTGTTGTACCACCGGGTGAGGTGACATTGCGTCGTAGTTCAGCGATGGGCAGATCACTTTGTGATGCCATTTTAGCGGCACCGAGCGCTGTTTGCAGAACCAGTTGTTTGCTCTCATCTGGCGACAGACCGAGTTTTTCGGCAGCGATTTGCATGACTTCAATCACATAAAAGAAATAAGCAGGCCCGCTGCCTGACACCGCGGTGACGGCGTCCAGATCACTTTCTGTATCAAACCAGCGAACTTCTCCGATGGCTTTTAATATTGATTCTGCCACCTGTCTCTGTTCCTGACTCACGGCGGCAGTCGCAAAGAGTCCTGTCATCCCCATCTGCACAAGCGCAGGTGTGTTTGGCATGCAGCGAATAACAGTATTGATGGACAGCCAGGCACCCAGAGATTCTGTGGTCACGCCTGCTGCAACACTGATGCAGAGCTTTCCCTGTACAGCTGTCTTGATTGAAGTTGCGATCTGTTTTACAACATCGGGCTTAACGCTCAGGATGACGATATCAGCTTTCTGAACGGCTTGCTCATTGTCGGAGGTTGTCTGAACACCCCGGATTGCAGTCTTTTCCAGTTGAGTCTCGCTCGGATCGGCTGCCCAGATAGCGCCTGGCGAGAAGCCGTCTTCGAGCAGTCCGCCGATAATGGCCTGGGCAATGTTCCCGGCACCCAAAAAGGCGAGTGTTGTCATTTGGAATCCTCTGGTAGATTTGTTGTGTGAAATCTCATTGGGTCACTCGTTGACCGAATATTGCGGTTCCGATTCGAACCCAGGTGGCGCCTTCGGCGATAGCGGCATCGAGATCGGCACTCATTCCCATGGAAAGCTCGGTAAATGATGTTAGGCCAAATTCCGCTTTGGTTCGCCTATGAAGATCCGCGAGGCGACGAAAATTTGCCCGTTGAATTGCTACATCGTCTTGCTGTTCAGGGATCGCCATCAGCCCGACCAATTGTATCTTGTCGAAGTCTTGAATGGCTTCGATCAGCATGGGTAACTCTGCTGGTGCAATACCGGCTTTTGCCGCTTCCTGATTAATATTCACCTGGATAAGAATTTTCAGTCGCGGCAATTCAGCAGGCCGTTGATTATTGAGTCTGCGAGCGATCTTTTCGCTCGCGACTGTGTGCACCCAATCGAAATTTGCGGCGATATCACGTGTCTTGTTCGACTGGATGGCACCGATGTAGTGCCAGACAGGTTTGGTGTCAGACATGGCCGCAATTTTGACGAGGGCATCCTGCAGGTAGTTTTCACCGAAGTCTATTTGCCCGCAGGACATGGCTTCAGTCACCATCTCCAGCGGCTTTGTTTTACTAACCGCCAGTAGATTGACCGATGATGGGTCCCGTGAGGCAGCAGCACAGGCAGCCGCAATTTGGCCGCGAACTCGATTCAGCTTGTCTTTGATGTTGGTCATCGCCATGAAGTTGTGGTTTATTCCGCTATTCAATACTAGTATTAGCCTTAAGCCCACGTGTTTTAACATCGGGGGATCTTGTGTCAGGCAGTTAGGGAAGCTCTGATTAATGGCATATTTTTGTCAGAACAAGGCAGCGCATCGAGAGGTAAATCACGAATATGCCCTAAATTCGTGATTTACCTCTAGGTGTGGTAACGCCGTGCTGGCATAAATAGGACTTAATCAGAGGTTCCTTGGCTTAAATTTTATCAAAGTAATCACGATAAAAGTGATTCATCTAACAGGTAGGGAATAATGGATATTACGGAACTGCTGGCCTTCAGCGAAAAACAGGGTGCATCTGACCTACACCTATCAGCAGGATTACCACCCATGATTCGTGTTGATGGGGATATCAGGCGAATAAACCTACCGGCGCTGGATCATAAAGAAGTTCATTCGCTTGTTTACGAAATTATGAATGACAAGCAACGTAAGGACTACGAGGAATTTTTCGAATGTGACTTTTCGTTTGAGATACCCGGTGTTGCGCGTTTCAGGGTAAATGCCTTCAATCAGAACCGCGGAGCCGGAGGTGTATTTCGAACCATCCCTTCAAAAGTCCTCACCATGGATGATTTGGGTATGGGGGAGATTTTCCGTAGTATCTCGGAAACACCAAGAGGAATGATCACGGTGACCGGCCCCACAGGATCTGGTAAAAGCACGACGCTTGCGGCAATGATGGACTACATCAACGACAACCGTTACCAGCATATTCTGACAGTTGAAGACCCGATTGAATTTGTGCATGAAAGTAAGAAGTGTCTGGTGAACCAGCGCGAAGTTCACCGGGACACACTGGGTTTTAACGAGGCACTGCGTTCGGCATTACGTGAGGACCCGGATATTATTTTGGTGGGAGAAATGCGAGACCTGGAGACGATTCGACTCGCGCTTGAAGCCGCTGAAACCGGCCATATGGTTTTCGGGACGCTGCACACATCTTCTGCCGCTAAGACAATTGACCGGGTCATTGATGTTTTCCCAGCTGCAGAAAAATCGATGGTTCGCTCTATGTTGTCTGAGTCTCTTGCTGCAGTGGTTTCACAAACCCTGTTAAAGAAGGTAGGTGGGGGTCGAGTTGCTGCCCATGAAATTATGCTGTGTACGCCCGCAATTAGAAACCTGATACGTGAAGATAAGGTGGCGCAGATGTACTCAGCCATTCAGACAGGTGGTCAGCTTGGCATGCAAACTCTCGATCAGTGCTTAAGGGAATTGTTGGAAAAGAACATCATTACCAAAGAAGCGGCTCAGGAAAAGGCGAAAATGCCTGATGATTTTAGGTAGGGGTAAGAGCGCAGAACTTCCCCGCCAATAGGCAGGTGGAAGAAGAGAGTAGAAAGAAGGAAAAGTATTAATGATTGATTTCGATAAGCTGCTCAAAGTAGTGGTGGAGCAAGAGGCATCTGACCTGTTTGTAACGGCCGGCCTGCCCCCTTCCATTAAAGTTAGTGGCCGAATGATGCCGATGTCCAAGACAGCACTTACGCCGGATCAGGCACGAGAGATGGTACATTCCACCATGAACGAAGTTCAGATTCAGGAATTTGAGGTTGAGCGAGAGTGCAACTTTGCTATTCATTCACCCATTGCCGGGCGTTTTCGTGTGAGCGCCTTCTATCAGCGTAATTTTGCAGGAATGGTGCTGCGTCGGATCGAAACGCATATCCCCAGTTGCGATGAGCTGGGTCTTCCGGAGATCATCAAAACACTTGCGATGACAAAGCGCGGTCTCATTATTTTTGTAGGTGCAACAGGCACGGGTAAATCAACTTCACTTGCAGCAATGATTGGTCATCGTAACGAAAAAAGTAAGGGGCATATCATTACCATAGAGGATCCCATAGAATTTATTCATGAACACAAGGGTTGTATGGTGACCCAAAGGGAAGTCGGCGTGGATACGCCAAGCTTCGAGGTGGCCTTAAGAAACACACTGAGACAAGCACCTGATGTTATCATGATCGGGGAGATTCGGACCCGAGAAACAATGAACCATGCAGTTGTCTTTGCTGAAACCGGTCACTTGTGTCTGGCAACTCTGCATGCTAACAATGCCAATCAGGCGCTGGACCGGATCATCAACTTCTTCCCGGCTGATCGTCATGATCAGGTCTGGATGGATTTAT
>CAZAZB010000066.1:0-13218 GCA_964489485.1 uncultured Pseudomonadales bacterium
TTACCCACCCGCACAAGGGTTGCATCGTCAATCAACGCGAGATTGGCACCGATACAGATAGTTGGGAAGAGGCCCTTGCCAACACACTGCGCCAGGCACCAGATGTGATTCTGGTCGGCGAGATTCGTCATCAGGAAACCATGGAACACGCGCTCGCATTCGCAGAAACCGGGCATCTATGCCTCTCAACACTACATGCCAACAATGCCAATCAGGCGATGGACAGGATCATTAACTTCTTCCCGGAAGATAGACATTCGCAGTTGCTACAGGACTTGTCCCTTAATATGCGCGGTATCATTTCACAGCGCCTCATTCCGACCGTAGACGGAAAACGGTGTGCTGCCATTGAGATCTTGTTGGGTACGCCGCGAGCTGCCGACCTCATCGCCAAAGGCGCCGTTCACGAACTCAAAGAACTCATGGAAAAGTCAGCGGAACAGGGTATGCAGACTTTTGACATGGCACTATACAAACTCTACAAAGAAGGAACTATTACACTCGAGGAGGCATTAAAAAATGCTGACTCGAAAAATAACCTACGGCTTAGAATTACACTCGATAATAATCCTGCCGCACTAAAGAAAAAAGCAGAACAAGACAGAGTTGCGGGAAAAGTACGCCCTCCTGCTCCAAAGCCTGTTAAACCAAAAGAACCACCCAAGAAAGAAGGCGGTAGCCTGCAAGGTCTTTCATTGGTTGATATGGACGACGACGGATAGCGACATATCAGGAAGCATCCGGGGAAACTGCGTTTAATTCCCTGGCCAGAAATTGATGCAGGCTGGTCACCAGTGGAAGAGAGTAGGTTGATTTTCTGGCGACAAATCGGACTGGGCGGGTCAGGCCTTTATCACCCAGATTGATTAGACACTCATCGGGTACTTTCAATGTGGTAGCCACACCCACGGGCACCATGCCATGTCCAAAACCGGCAATAGCCATCTGCGCCACACTGAAAAATGACTCCAGCGAGGCTTCACGACGAATCCGCAATTTCTGAACTTCATCTTTAAAAGATCGCCAGGCACCAGAGTAATCCTCAATCGTGATCACACTAAGTTCCCCTCTTTTTGGGAACTCAATTTTACGGCAACCGGAGGGAATGATCACCATAGCCTCTTGTGTGAGCACCTCAGATTGAAGATCTGTATCTAACGCATCAGATCCGGTACAAACCCCGACCATGAGTTCACCAGATCGAATTCTATCCAGTACAACCGGTGTTCTGTGGGTATGAAACTCGAATGTAGTATCGGGCATTGCAATCTTTGCGCGATAAAAAATCTCCGGACCCCAGGAAGACAGAATCGCATCGGAGACTCCAATGACAATTTCGCCGCGAACGCTTGTCGCCTCTTCGATAAACATATCCCTCAATTCGGAAAGAATCGGTGAGATCTTGTCCACTAGCCGCTGACCATGCTGTGTCAGCTCTACGCGCCTTCCTTTCTTCTGAATAAGCTTACGATCATAGTATCTTTCCAGTGTAGCAATCCGTTTGCTGACGGCAGATTGAGAGATCCGTAGATCGGTGCTCGCCTCAACCATGGTGCCGGATCGCGCCAGAGCTTGTAGCGTTTCGAGGTTTTCAATCATTGGCGCTATTCTCTCAGGAGTTCATACAAATAGTTTGACCAGGAACTGACCGTGCCGGGGTCGATTGAGATCGAACTCCAGCGCTGGCAAGCTTCCCTGGGAGCTTGACCGAGAATAGAGAACCTACTGCGGTCAAGCTCCTAGGATAAAACAAGTCTATCTATTCCAAATAGACTTGTATTCTATTCCAATGATTCTCTTTTTTCATTCATCCTCAACATAGAGAATCCTGTTTGACATCATTTTTTGGCATCACTGCGCCAATGACCTATCTAATTCTGACCTTCGCAACCCTAATCACCAGTATTATTTCCGGCATCCTGAGTATGGCTGGCGGTATGATCCTGATGGGCGTATTCGGATTTTTCCTATCGGTACCCGCAGCCATGGTATTACATGGGGTCGCTCAGGCATTTTCAAATGGATCGCGCATGTGGCTTCATCGGCGGCATATTCGATGGAGTGTCCTCATCCCTTATACACTCGGCGCTCTACTCGTACTTGGCTTATTTTCCATGATTGTCATTGTCCCTGACATTGGCCTCGTTTTTATCATCATCGGTAGCTTCCCATTGCTGGCGCCACTGATACCAAAGTCGATCAACCTCGATATGGAATACAAACCGGTTGCGTTCTTATCCGGCATTGTCGTCACCATTGCACAAATGTTAGCGGGAGCATCTGGCCCCGTTCTGGATCTTTTTTATGTTAAGAGCAGCCTGACTCGCCACGAAATTTTAGGCACCAAGGCGGTAACTCAAACACTCGGACATATTATTAAACTGGTGTACTACGCATTCCTGCTTTCCGTGGCGAGTATTGAAGTACCTCTTTGGGTCTTCCCCGCAGTGGTGGGCGCAGCACTATCTGGCAATGGGATTGGTAAGGGGCTTGTAGACAAAATGAGCGATGATCACTTTAAGGTTATCGGCAGATATATTGTTCTGGTTATCGGACTTATATACATCGGTAAAGGGATCTACGAGTTAACTGATTGATAAGAGAACGCCTGATTAAGTTCGGACCACCGAGATGCTCTTTTAGACTAGTCCGCCCTTAGATGTTCGGCGGAGATCTTGCTTCGAAGTCCCTCCTGATATTCCCGCGTGATAGGAAATTTCCAAATTAACCAGGTCGACCAGCTAAGAAAGAACAAGGGCACGAGGGTGTAGCTATAGTGCAACGCCTTGAGTCCCGACAGGTCATTCTCAATCGCCGGATCAAATCCCAGAAATTGCAGGAAGGGCAGAGTTAAACCAGCGGCAACCGCTAAAGCCATTTTATCTGCCGTTCCCCAGAGAGCCATAAACAAGGCACCCCTTTGCTGGCCGCTCTCTACCGTATCCTGATCAATAACATCTGCGGCCATTGATGGAACCAGAACATTGCCGACATTAGCCACCATGCCGCAGGCTATCTGAATAAAAATATAATATTTCCACTGCCCAGGCTCCATCAGCAGAACGGTACTAAAAACAAGAATCATGAATAATGATAACCCAGCCATTAGACGATGCTTGTTCATCTTCGAGGCAAGAAAAACGATGATTGGCGTCCCAATCATCCCGCAGACAAAATAGACAATGAGTAAAGCGGACCATTGCGCTGTTGTTGCACCCAGATAGTGGGAAAGAAAAAACACATAGAGCGTACTGATTGAATACCAACCAATTTGATTGGTTACACCGGCTGCCATTAATCTCATAAACGGCCTATTGCTCCAGACAAGCTTCAGTGCCTGTCTTAGATCAAGGCTGGTTTTGGTGTTGAAACTTGGTTGTGGAACGGAAAACAGAAGGATGGGACCAAATAGAAACAGTCCCCCAACGGTCATCCAGGCAACGATACGCAACATAGGCTGCAGGCTTCCTGGATTCTCCGGCGCCAGTGACGGGTAACCAGCACCCGCCAAATAACCAAGAATAAGTGGCAGTGACATCACAATCAGCAAGCCCAGGCTACTGGCGAGTGACCGGGCGCCAGTGATGCGTGAACGCTCGTGATAGTCGGGCGATAGTTCTGCTGCCCAGGCAGACAATGGAATACTGATCAGGGTCCAACCAAGATACAGTGCCGCGACTGCGGTAAAGAGGTAGAGGTGACTGACCTGATCTGGCGGATTGAATACCGCGACCGTCGCGATCGCCATCACGGGCAAACCAATCATGATCCAGAGACTTCGCCTGCCCAATCGTGCGGGTGTGGCATCAGACAGGGTCCCAATGAGCGGATCAGTAATGACATCAGTGATTCTGGTCAGCAGAATTATCACACCGATAGCAGTCAAACTGATCCCAAGTTCACTGGTGTAATAAGGCGTTAAATAGAGACCGAGTGGAAGTCCGCCCATAGACAAGGGGATACTGATCATCGCGAAACCAGCGAGTTCCCTTAATCTTAAGCGCATTGTGCTTTTATCTGGCTATCATCCTGTTTCGCGTGCGGTTTGACGAATGTTGATCTTATGCAGCAAGTTCGTCTTCCACGAGAGGTTTAATGACGAATAACAGGTCACCTTCATTAACTTGTTGGCCCGATGTCAGATTGATTCTGGTGATTTTATACTTCTGCATCGAGACATAAACCTCGCCATCATCACCTGCGAAACTATTGAGATTGACCGGTGTAAACATTTTCATGGCTTCGAGCTGGCAGAGGACATCGTCGGTCGAAACCACATCACCAACATTGACGTATTCCGGTTCTGATGGTGATGGTGTTCGATAGAAAACACCGGTTGAGGGTGAAAGAACCTTCAACTCATCACTTCCTTCAATTTTCAACATCTCAAGATCAATCTCTGTGGAGGAAACACCAGATGCTTCTTCAATCTCACGGATCAATTCGTCAGAATCAATTCGCGACAAAAAGTCAGGCAGGTAGCCTGTGTCATATATACCCTTATTGAAAACATCATCTTGCAAGATCCATTTGATCAAACTGATATTTGTGGATATGCCATGAATCTTGACCTTGTCCAGATAGGCAAGCATCTTGGTGATAACATCCTGCCTGTCTTCGCCCTTACAAATAATTTGGACGATTAGGCTGTCATAAAAAGGTGATACCACCTTTCCAGCACCTGCCATCGAGATAAGCTGTATATGCTCTTCTTGCGGAAGTTCACACTCGGTGATTTCGCCCGGTGTCGGCACAAAGGAAACCTCACCTTCGGCATTGACGACAGCTTTTTCTGCATTGACTCGTACTTCCAGGGCATAACCACTTTCTTTGTACTTCAGACCCTTAATGGAAGCACCGGATGCAATTTCAAACTGCTGCTGGACGATATCAACACCCGTCACCATCTCAGTAACGGGATGCTCCACCTGTAATCGCGTGTTCATCTCCATGAAGTAGATGGCATCATTCGGTACATCGTAAATAAATTCCACAGTACCAGCACCGGTGTAATTCACTGTATCTGCAATCCTGGTGGCATTTTGCAGAACTTTCTTGCGCAGTTTGGCCGGTAACATGGTGGAGCCTGATTCTTCCATGAGTTTTTGATTGTTCCGCTGCACACTGCAATCACGCAATCCGATCACATGGGTATTACCGTGGGTATCTCTCAGGATCTGCGCTTCAATATGGCGCAGGGACGTGACAAACTTTTCAATGTAGACATCACCATTGCCGAAAGCATTCTTCGCCTCGGTAGTCACCTGATGATACAAATTGTGCAAACGTTCCGGCCTTTCGACCACCTGAATGCCTTTACCGCCACCGCCGTGAACAGCCTTAAGCAAGACTGGGTAGCCGGTTTTCTCTGCTATTTCTACAGCCCTTTCTGCTGACTCAACGATGCCATGGCTACCGGGAACGACAGGTACATCGATGCTCATGGTGGTATTGATGGCATTTGATTTATTACCCATGGTTTCCATGCTGACAACAGAGGGGCCAATAAAATTAATGGCATGTTGACGGACAAGCTTCGCGAAATTCGGATCTTCAGACAAGAAGCCTATTCCCGGATGAAGTGAATCAACATTTTGTGCTTCGGCGATGCTTAGAACACTCAGGGCATTCAGATAGCTTTCATCCGAGGTATTACCACCGATACATACCAGCCTGTGCTTGTCGTCATCGCGTACCATATCCGCTGGAACAGATTCCATATCCGGGTCAGACTGAACAAGTACGACTTCCAGGCCAAATTCTTTTGCCTTGCTCACCAACTTCACTGCGGTGCAACCCCGGGCATGAATCAATATACGCTTAACCGGACGAACAAGATCCTCATCAGAAGTAACCTGTTGTAAGACGATAGGCTCAGCGGCGGTTAAAACACCGGACATAATTCGGTCAACCACTTGTTCAACCGTTTCAGTGGGTAAAGGTATGGCAGGATCGACTTTTCTGAGGTCCTTATCCAGGTCCTCAGCAAAGGGATGTTTCACCAACCCTTGCATCGAGCCCGGCTTAACAGAGAGGTAATTACTCAGGAGGCATGTATATGGCAGATTTCGTTCCACCACTGCCTGTCCGGCAAATGGCATGTTACTGCCAGTAAAATAGTAGGACTGCACCAGGGGATGAGTCACAAAGCTCGCCTGAGCACCACCGGTGCAATCACCAAAGCCAAACATGATTATCGGCAGGTCATTGTCCCGAACAAATCGCGTAATACGGTCATTGACGACAGCCATCGTAAACAGTGCAGTCGCACCTTCTTTTGTTTGCATGCCGCCGGATGAGATAAAGCAGACGACAGGCAATCGCTGTAATGCACATTCGACCAGAAGATTACAAAATCGGACACAGTCGGAATTATCAATACTACCTGCCTGAAACGCCACATTAGACATCACTAAACCAACCTTGTAGCAGCCCTGGTCAGTCTTGAAATCTCCAATCCCGGTAATAAGCCCGTGGGGTCTAACGTTATTTTTAAGCGCTGTTTCAATAGAGGGCCTAAAGGTCGGGAAAGATACAGGATCGGCCGACATCAATGTCGCGCTGGTTTCTTCAAAATTCTCTATATAGCGCTCAATTAGCACGTCATAGGTTGTACGCCTGGCTCTCTTTTCTTTTGTCAGCAGTTCAAAGAACAAAAGATCACGATAGGCAATGGTTAGTCTGTTCCAGAAATCTTTCCGCCGCCCTATCCTGACTGGCTCGATCTTACCGTCAAACCGCTTTCCCGTTCGAACCGATGAATAGTATTCCGGTAGCAATTTCTCAAAGAAGAAACTAATAACGACAAATAGCGTATCAGACATATCCTTGTGAACCACTCTGATCCACTCTTCCACTGACTTCAAAAAAGATGCACAACTACCATGGCTGGCAAGCTGTTCCATCCAGGTAGCAAATCGTTCACTCACTTCTGTCTCGGTTAAGCCAGCAAAACTATCGAGTTCGCATACTTCTTTAATAGAGCGCTGTAAAAGTTGTTCAATAAATTCAACCGGTAGTATTCTAGATTCATGTGCCTGACGCGCAACTGTGACCAGGTCGCTGATCAGGTTCTCATACACCACACCAAAAACAATCAGGTTTTGGCATTCAGCCACGAAATCATCGCGAACATCTTCATCGTGGATAACCTCAAGGATGGTGACATCCTTGCCCGTTCTTTGTTTACCGTCTGTTGTTATTCTTTCGAGATGCGACCAGAGTGTGTCTTCTAACAGTCGTCGGTTTAACGGTATCAGGCTGCTACTGTCCGCCAATTCCGCCACCAAACCCTGCGTGTGGCCGGACAGACTTTGTCCCTTCAGTCTTTCCTCATCATAGAGATTTTTGCTCTCGAGAATCAGGTTCAATTCCGAGACCAGCTGCCCGCGCAAGAATTCTGGATTTTTTTCACCAACATACTCCAGATCGAATAGTTTCCGGCCTTCAAAACTAAACAGGCTCTTCAAATGATTGATGAAGTCATCGTCAGCCCCGGACATAGCTGTCAACAGGTGTTTTACATCGCTTATTTCACTGGTTGCCAACAGATAGGCATTGGCCTCGCGGTCTCCCAGATGCTGAATTAATGCGGCAAGGTTGTCCCGGGCGCTCGCTTTCCAGCGATTATAAAGATGCAGGCCGCTGACCAGGCAAAGGTCTCGTTTCGCCTTTTCGTAATTTTCACGAGGTTCGCCGAAGAACAACTTGGCTATTCGCCCCCGCTCATCTCCAACGACTGATCGTTTGTCTGTAAAATTCTTCCATACTTTGTTAAGTGAATCCTCATAAAGCACCTGATCTGGGTCTTGAAGCCAGCCAAGAAATGCCGCTCGCCTTTCGCGGTGAATTCGTTGCGCCAACTCACCTTCAGGAATCTTGCTGTCTGCCAGACGACCATACTGGGTGGTGGTGGTTGCCTTGATTCGACGACGAAGTCCAAGATAGCGCAAGTATCGGAATGTCACGCCGAAGATATTGGGATATTCAGTGGGTGAATTTCGTAATTTAAGAGAAGAACTGGCATGAACAGCAGCCATGGTTTCTGAAGGATTCAGGTAACGGTTAATGTTTCGATGATAGTGGTCCAATATTTCAGGGTGTTCAGCGACAAACTGTTTGGTTGTATCTTCAATAGAACTAATGCCTGAAGTAATGACATTCAGCAGGTTGCCAATCTTGTCATCCTCACCCGGGTCATAGTCGACAATACCGTCGATATTGCCTTGCTTATATAATTCATAGGATGAGACACCAACAAACTGCGCGCATTCCTGCCAGGAAAGATTGTATCGCCTAACAAGGTTCGCAAGGCTCCTGGGGTGGATGGTATTAAACACACCTGTACGCAAACACAAAAGCATATTGCTGGATGCTAACGGAATAGCACCGCCGGAATAACCTTGCCCGATGATGATGCCCAGGGTAGGCACATCGACATTACACAATTCAGCGATAAGACGTGAAATCGAATGCGCCTGATTATTGGCATTTGCCTCTTCATAAGGATCTGCACCGGGTGTGTCCATAAATGTCACGATCGGCATGGATCTAATGGCGAATTCACTCGCTTTCTTTGCGGCCGCCTCATGGTGCTCAGGACCCCATACACCGGTTGCGTGTGCACGGTCCTGGGTGATGAATCCGACATTGCGGACTTCACCATTAAAGTTTAGCGCCAACTCACAGGCGTAGAAGGGACCATTACTTTCTTCTTTCAGTACGGGAACATCAAATGACTTGATAATGTCACGCGCACCGGGGCGCGTAGATTCTTCAGTCGGTGCAACCGTTGCAGCAATGTAAGCATCGACTTCCATATTGCTTAGTAATTCGAGCTTAATCTCAATTTGATGTTCCGTCAGCAACCCCTTAACGACGGAGGCCGGCTCCTTTCGCGGAAATAACGAAAACGCTTGTGCCAGACTCTCAGCATTGAGATACAGCTGATCAATTGACCCTAATTCTTGCCCCATTATTCTTTTTCCACAAATCCAATTTCCACTAACCCAACATCGCACACCCACCTATTCACGCGGGTCTACCCGTCAATCCAATACCCGATTCGACTCTATTTCTTCCCTAGGGTTCAATTCATTCAAGACTACTTCAATCGATCCTGGCTTTCAATTTGGCATCAGCACAAGCGAGTCATAACATTTTGTTTTTATTGACTATTATCGATTTTCAAAGAGATTCTACCGGAATCATGCCAATCTTTGAACGCCATTCACGAGGACCTGAGATGTGCACAGATTCACCGCGACTATCGACAGCCACCGTCACTGGCATATCCTCAACCACAAATTCGTGTATGGCTTCCATCCCAAGATCCGCAAAAGCGACGACTCTGGATTGTCGAATGGCCCTCGAAACCAGGTAGGCGGCGCCACCAACGGCCATCAGATAAACTGCACCATGTTTCGAAATCGCTTCAATTGCTTTTGGTCCACGTTCCGCCTTACCTACCATTCCCAATAGACCTGTCTTTTCCAACATCATCTCGGTGAAACTATCCATGCGTGTCGCCGTTGTTGGCCCTGCAGGACCAACAACTTCATCACGGACAGGATCAACAGGACCAACGTAGTAGATAAACTTTCCGTTAAAGTCGACCCCATCTGGCAAAGGTTTACCCGCTGCCATCAAATCACCAATCCGTTTGTGAGCAGCATCTCTGCCCGTGTACATCTTTCCGGAGAGAAGCAGGGTTTCTCCCGGCTGCCAGGTCTTGATCTCATCCGCCGTGACAGTATCCAAATTCACTCTTCTCGAACTGGGACCCGCTTCCCAGGTGATGGATGGCCAATCCTCGAGCTTCGGAACAGGCAGAACGGCCGGTCCATTTCCGTCAAGCGTAAAGTGAACATGTCGGGTCGCCGCACAATTCGGGATCATGGCGACGGGCAGATTAGCCGCATGAGTGGGGAAGTCCTCAATCTTGACATCGAGCACCGTGGTCAGGCCACCAAGACCCTGGGCACCAATACCCAGCCCATTAACCTTTTCAAAAATCTCAAGCCGTAACTCCTCCAGGCGATTTTCCGGACCTTTTGCAATAAGATCCTGAATGTTGACCGGCTCCATCAAGGATCGTTTCGCCAGCAACATTGCTTTTTCCGAGGTGCCACCAATGCCAATACCCAGCATACCCGGAGGACACCACCCCGCCCCCATGGTGGGAACGGTTTTAAGAACCCATTCAACGATATCGTCTGAAGGATTCAGCATGACAAATTTTGATTTGGCTTCTGAACCACCTCCCTTTGCCGCAATCCGTACTTCAACCTTGTCTCCCGGTACAAGCTCTGTATGAATCACCGCCGGTGTATTGTCTCCCGTATTCGTTCGACTACCCGCAGGGTCTCTTAATACCGATGCCCGCAGCACATTGTCTGGCAACTTGTAAGCACGCCTTACGCCTTCATTGATCATGTCCTCCAGCGAGGTATCAGTTTCAAAACGAACATCCATGCCAATGGTGATAAAGAGGCCGACAATTCCTGTATCCTGGCAAATGGGTCTATGCCCCTCTGCGCACAGTCGCGAATTGATTAAGATTTGTGCCATCGCATCTCGCGCCGCGGGCGACTCTTCCCGTTCATAGGCTGCATGTAATGCCTGAATGAAATCCGGCGGATGGTAATAAGAAATATATTGCAGAGAATCCTGAATACTCTGGATTAGATCGTCTTTAGTAATGACCGTCATGGAAATGCCTACTCATCAGGGAAAAGATATCGGGGGTTCGCGCAAAGCGCCTACCCTGCTCCGAGCCTATTGTAACAATCTAATCATACCGGCATGTAGGCACTGGTCAAAAAATACATTCTATATTTGTGTGCCTGACTTAAGTCTCTAACTTATGCCTACAATTTGTACCGGTAATTTTTACATTTACTTTTTACCTTCAATTTGTACCCGTGATTTACACTCACAAAAGGTCGCTAAAGCCCCGGGAAGGATGTGCTATCCTGCATAGCCAAAATTAACAGCCTGAAAAGAGTAATCTGAGCGGATTATTTAAAGAAACTATCTACAAACACTATCTACAAAAACTATCTAAAGAATCGATTTAGAAAATGGGAGATATTCATGTCGAACAAAGCACAAGCAGCACTAGCCGTCTTTAAATCCTACGAAGGCGAGGAAGAAGGCGTCGGAGATTGGTTCGAAGTGGATCAGGAACGAATCAATACCTTCGCGGATGCCACCATGGACCATCAGTTCATCCATATTGACCCCGAGAAGGCAGCTGAATTGTCACCCTACAAGGTGACTATCGCTCATGGCTTCCTGACACTTTCGTTAATCGTTCATCTCGGCGCAAGCATTGCCCCAAAAAAACCGGAAGCACTTGAAGGGGTTTACATGGGAGTGAACTATGGTCTTGACAAGGTAAGATTTCCTGGTCCTGTACCGGTAAATTCAAAGTTGCGTGCACGACACACGCTGATGTCGGCAGAACTAAAAGGTGAGAATACCATTCAGATAAAACGACTGGTCACCGTTGAACTGGAAGGGGCTGATAAACCAGTTTGTGTTGCTGAATCACTGATGCGCCTTATGTACAGCTAACCTCCACAATCATGGTAAGGATTGCAACAGTTGCTATCGGCGCAATCGTCTACCTGCTGATCTGGGCATTTCTCATTCCACACCCTGAATCGACTCAGTTCAGCGTGCTGGATATCGTGCCTGACAAGAACCAGACCCCATACTACAGGGAAGGTTTCGCCGTCAGCGGAGAAACCATGAAGGCACACGCAGCGACCGTGCAGGCATTCAACGGTCATCTGTCTGCCTACTGGTATGGCGGTAGTGATGAAGGTGCAAAAGACGTCCAGGTGTATCAGGCAACATTTCAAGATGGCATCTGGTCAAAGGCAAGACCCCTTATCGGTATCGACCTAATCCAGCAAGACCTGCAACGGTTCGTTCGAAAGGTCGGCAACCCTGTCATCCATCATTGGCCCGATGGCCGCATCTGGCTATTCTTTGTCAGCGTTTCTGTCGGCGGATGGGCTGGCAGTTCAATTAACTATATGGAATCCATGGATAGTGGTGAGCATTGGGGTCCGGTACATCGACTGATTACCTCGCCATTTTTTAATGTCAGCTCACTGGTTCGAAATCAGACGATTACCTATACCGACGGTTCCATTGGCTTACCGGCCTACCACGAGCTATTGGGTAAATTTGGTGAGTTGATTCGCATCAGTCCAACTGGTCGCATCCTCGATAAGAACAGGTTCAGTCAGGGTGACCATTCGTTACAGCCGGCCATCATCCCCATGACAAAAGACCATGCCATCGGACTGATGCGTTATGCAGGGGATCCTCCCATGAAGTTATTGCAATTTGAATCGACAGATGGTGGCAATACCTGGTCCACTCCCGTTAAATCCAGCCTGCCCAATCCAAATGCCGCCATCGATGCAATCAGGCTTGCAGATGGAAGACTCCTGGCGATCATTAACGACACTGTCATGGGTAGGTCAAGCCTCAGCCTTGCCGTCTTAACGCCACTGACGGGGTGGACAATTTTCCACCATCTGGAATTTGAACAGGTTAGCCCAACGAGCCATGAGTATGAATTTTCCTATCCATCCATCACACAGGACAGTCAGGGAATTTTTCATCTCCTGTATAGCTGGAACCAGCAACATATCAAGCATGTGACATTCAATAGCGCCTGGCTACATGAAAAGATGTATGAAACGTTACATAAAAAATCGTCAGAGAAGTTACACAAGAAGCTGCAGGAAAAAAGGGGGGGATTTTCGACCTCAAAGAACTCTCTTCAGGAGAGTCAGGTTGAGGTGGAGGCATCGATGTGAGTGTCTACCCACTTATCTTCTCCGGCGCACTTTTGATGACATCACTGGGCATCGCCATAAGTGCCCGCTGGATAATAAAACCAACTCATCGAACCATCCTTGCGATTGTGTTATTCGCGCTATCGTTTGTTCCGATCCCGGGGGCAAGCCTCTCCTTCTACCTTGCAGGTATTACTGGCAATCTCAGCATAACCACGTTGATTCTTTTAACCCTGTATCTGGTTGTTCGCTGCACTGGTGCTCAGGCTTTCGTGACGATATCGGAGGACCTTCCGCGCCTATATATTTTAGTTAGCGTTGCAGCTCTGGTTCTTTTCCCCAGTGCCCTCGGCGCCTCCCTCTGGGATTTTTATGCAGAAGGCTATTATCCCGTGGTTCT
>CAZAZB010000067.1:0-10061 GCA_964489485.1 uncultured Pseudomonadales bacterium
GTCGACCAGAATTTTTATTCCTTTATATTCAAAAGGTTAGGTGTTTTTAGAAAGTTGGCACGAATGTTGTAATAGTAAGCTCTAAACGAAGTAAGCTCTAAACGAAGTAAGTTCTGAACATAGTAACTTCTAAACAAGATCGCACAACAAGACACGGACCTCATCATGAAAAACACAAGCCGACAATTTCGACCCACCACAAACTGGCTAACGACCGCTGTGCTCGCTGTTACTGTCTCCGCCTTCGGACTATTTGCCCAAACCCAGGCAAGTGAAACCGACCTGGATCTGGCGACCATCGGCAAGAGCTTCTCTGATCATGCGCTCTCTGGCCTTGACGGTTCTCTGGGCCTTGGGGGTTGTGATCTGAAACAGGAACTTCGCCAAACGAAAGAACCCATCGTGCTGCTGTATCGCTAACGGTCAGTTTGGCTGAACGATCTGAACAATCTGAACAGTCTGAACAAAGGAAGCAAAAACTGGATGACATGGAAGGTGCGGCGCAAGCCTATGATCCTGGAGGCACGAATGTCCCTAATCGAAATCTTGAAGCAGAAATTAACGCGCTTAAAAATGACGACCAGGTCTCAAAAGATCTTGCTGATCTGAAAACACGTTTGTCCGGTTAGAAGAGAAGCTATCGTGTGATCTATGCAATAATGTTTTATGATATTTAGCACAAGACTTAGCAGAACATTTGGCACAACAATTAGCACAACAATTAGCACAACAATTAGCACAACAATAAAAAATTAAGAGGCACAACATGCGCTATATCCTTGCCATCTTCCTTCCGCCTGTGGCAGTTTTTCTATGCGGAAAACCCATCCAGGGAATTATCAGTATCTTCCTGACACTGTTGTTCTGGATTCCAGGTGTCATTCACGCGCTCTTCGTGGTTCACAACCATCTGGCGGACAAGCGAACCGACCGAATCGTCGACGCAATCAAAGAACAGGAGTAGCACCAGTGTTTTGTAAGTTCATTACCAGAACCGCACTCGTTGCCAGTTTATTTCTCCTCTCTGCTTGCGAGAGTACTTACTACGACGCTATGGAACAGGTCGGTATTCACAAGCGCGACATTCTGATCGACAGAATTGAGAATGCGCAGGAAGCACAGGAAGAAGGTCAGGAACAGTTCAAGGATGCACTGGAACAATTTCGCGCCGTGGTCAATTTTGACGGCGGGGATCTTGAAGAAATTTACGACCGCCTCAATGCTGAATATGAGGATAGCGTCGATGCGGCAGAAAATATCTCCGGTCGTATCGACAGCGTCGAATCTGTTGCCGAGGCACTGTTCAGCGAATGGGAAACAGAACTTGGAGAATATAGTAACGGAAATCTCCGTCGCGACAGCGAGAGACAACTAAAAGCGACCAAACGCAAATACAGCCGACTCATTACATCAATGAGGAACGCAGAAAAAACCATCGATCCGGTTTTATCCAGCCTGAAGGACAATGTGCTCTATCTGAAACACAACCTGAATGCGCGGGCGATCGCATCACTCAAGGGTGAGCTGGGTAATGTCAATCGTGATATTTCAGCATTGATTGACGCCATGCAAGGCGCCATCGATGAGTCTAATGCATTTATTCAGGACATGAGGCAGGGTTAACTCGATATCCGTTGACCTTATCCCTTCTGGTAAAGATGAACATCCGTTTGTGGGTAAGGAATGGATATGCCATTGTCATCAAAGGCCATCTTGACGCTTTCCAGCAGGTCGAAGTGAACACTCCAGTAATCCGCTGCCTTGACCCAGGAACGCGTGGTGATGTCGACCGTACTATCACCGAGATTCGACAAGACGATGAGCGGCTCGGGGTCTTTCAGGATTCGCTCATCCGCAGCAATAATCTCACCAAGAAGTGTTTTTGCCTTCTTTAAGTCATCGTCATAACCAATCCCAAATACAATATCGACTCTTCTCGTTTCCTGGGTGGAATAGTTCGTGATGGGGCTATTGGAAATGGCACCATTGGGAATAATAATCGTCTTGTTATCGCCGGTTGTCATCACTGTACTGAATATTTGTATTCCCCGGACCACACCACTGTGACCTGCCGCCTCAATAAAATCGCCCACCTTATAGGGTCTGAATATCAGGATCAGTACGCCACCGGCAAAATTGGCAAGCGCACCCTGCAGGGCTAGCCCGATGGCCAGACCTGCTGCACCAAGAACAGCAATAAAAGATGTTGTCTCAAATCCCAGCTTTTGTGCGACGCTGATCAGCAGAAGAACCTTCAAGCCATTATTGATGAGGCTCAAAAGGAAGTTTCGCAGCGTTTCCTCCATTTGACCTTTCGTAAAGGCTTTACGCAGTGCAGCGGTGAAATACCCGATTAACCAGAGACCAACAACCAGCGTGATCAGGGCCCCGACAACAGCGGGTCCGTGTGTCATCACCATATTCTGTGCCATTTCAGAATAACGAGACATTTCTTCCATCAGGCAACTCTCCGTATTTACTCATTGTTATTTTGTGGCGATTATACCTTGCTCAAAACATTTCTGAAGCGAATCACCATGAATCTGCGCTATCTCGGCGGGTGATATATCCTTGCCAAGGATATGCAGAGAACATCCATATTCCGGCACTTCAATACCCGACATGGTACCAAGCACCTCTTTCAAGGAATCGATGGCGTGGTGACCACGGGTAGAGGCATTCCACAGAGCAAACGGCTTTTCTATAAATGCATCTGACCCGACAAGCCAGTCAAGCGCATTTTTCAGCGAACCAACAATACCATGAGCGTATTCGGGCGAAGAAATCAGAATGATATCCGCTTCCCTGACTTTCTTTGTCAGGAACATCACGGCATCAAAATCTTCTATGTTCAGATCCGGGTTAAAGTGCGGTAACTCACCGAGTGATTCATACAACTCAAAGTGAATGTGCGATGGTGCTAATAATTTACCTGCCAACAGAAGATTTCTATTCGACGAATCGGCACGCAGACTGCCGCATAATGCAAACACCTTTGTCATTAATCTGATCCAAAGACAAGCTTACCGCCAAGCCAGGTTTGCAGCACCTGAATCTGGCTAATTTCTGTGGCGGGTACGTCTCTGGGGTCCTTGTCCAGCACGACGAAGTCGGCAAACTTACCGGCCTCCAATGTGCCAATTTCGCTCTCTGAATGACATTGCCAGGCAGCATCACGCGTCATGGCACGAATCGCAGATTCGACCGAAATACACTCTTCCGCGGCAAGTTGATTCTCTGGCTCCTTCCACATGATCCGACTGACGGCATTCTCGATACAACGAAGGGGGCCCATTTCAGTCACAGGCTCATCTGAATGCAATGTCCATCGAATGCCTTTCGCTTCGCAGGCAGCGGTTCTATCTAACAACACAGCCTTGGCTTCACCGAATACCTTGTCGCGCATCGCCTGGCCCCAGTAGTACACATGTCCGATGAGAAAACTGGGAGACAAACCCATTTCGGCAATGCGTTCAATCTGATCATCATGCAGTATAGAGCAATGCTCGATACGATAAGGTCCATTGGTTAAAAGCCCTTCATCGAAAGCCGCCTGATAGGCGTCTAATGTATTGTCTATCGCCTGGTCACCATTGGCATGGATGACCAATGGCCATCCTTTTATAGCTCGATCACAAACCATTTCTTTCAGCCTGTCCGCCTCAACATAAGCAAGCCCCTTGTCTTCACTATGCAGATAAGCTTCTCGTTGTAATCCGGTAAATCCCTGGTTCGATCCATCAGACACAATTTTCCAGCCGACAGCCCGCGCCATTTCATTGCCATCTCCATAGGCAATGCCATTCTCATCCCATTTTTCTTGCAGCATATATCCCAGTGAGTAGCGAAGCCTGGCCGTCATGCTGCCAGATTCTGACAATGCACGATACACATCCAATTCGCGTACACCCTGCACCATTCCGGTTGCCTGGTCGCAAAAAGTTGTAATTCCGACTGCATTGGCTTTACTGCAAACATCCAGGCAGTTTTCTGCGAAATCTACCGTTTTTTGTGATTCATTGTGGCGTGTGACACTGGACATGGCAGGGCCACCGGCCAGCACACCATTGGGCACGCCATCTTTATCGCGACCATAGGGTGACGCAGGATTGTCTGGCGTGTCCTTGGTGATCCCGGCAATCTCCAGCGCGCGGGAGTTACAATAACCAAAATGTAATGAGGCGTTGTACACAAAAACAGGTTGAGTCAGGGATACCTGGTCGAGCATGTCGCGTGTCAGCAAGTCCGGACCCTCTTGCAGAGAAGGATCGAACTGACGCCCCATAATCCATTCGTTTGCATCAGGTAAACTTGCCATCTCTTTAAGTCTGGCTATCGCACTATCAACCGTCGGGTATCGAAAAGGTCCAATATCTTCAAATTGCCCGATGGAAGCAATGGGAAAGAAGTGCATGTGCGGCTCAATAAATCCGGGCAGTATCGTTTTACCCTCACAGTCGATTATTTCGGCATCATCATCGGCATTCTCCCGCACAGACTGCTCATCGCCTACTGCGTGAATTTTGCCGTCCTTGATGGCCATGGCAGTTGCCTCGGAAAAATCATCATCAACTGTCAAGATTCTGGCATTCACCAGAACGGCATTTCTTATCGACTGATCTGCACAGCGATTCTTCCTTTGCCAAAAAGTGGGATCTCCCAGCCTGTTGTCATCCAGATTCATTTGGCTGGCCAGTTCCGCGAACACAGGCGAACAACAAGAACAGGGACTGGTTAGACGCGAATGCATCACAGAGTGGAGATCAGAACCGCCAATGGCATCGATGTCATTTGTATTTGAATAGTCTGTGTCTCTTAGCATGGTTCTCTGCCTCGCCCGTCAATTCACTTGAGTCTACAAAGCTCTGCCCCATGCCACAACCAGCTCTGGTACTATTCTTGTCCTGATTAGACCAGCAGCATCGAATGTGAATAAACTATTATGAACAGGCTATTATGAATAAAAACAGAATCGGCATAGACCTCGGCGGAACAAAAACAGAAGCTATTCTGATGGATAGAGACCACCGGGTTCTTCAGCGCTCGCGAGTAGATACGCCGAAGGAAGATTATCAACGGGTCCTTGCAACGATTTGCGAGTTGGTTCTGAAGGTAGAAAAGACGGCCGGAATATCTGACATCCTGCCCATTGGCATGGGTACGCCTGGTGCCGTTTCGCACAAGACAGGTCTTATGAAGAACTGCAACAGCACCTGCCTTATCGGCATGCCGCTGAAAGAGGATCTGGAAGCACTCTTACAAAGAGATGTCCGCATTGCCAATGACGCTGATTGTCTGGCCTTATCGGAAAGCAGCGATGGTGCCGCAGCAGAGGCAGACAATGTATTTGGTGTCATTCTGGGTACGGGAGCAGGCGGGGGTATCTGTATCAATCAACAGCTGGTCCGGGGAATCAACAACATCGCAGGCGAATGGGGTCACAACCCACTACCCATTGCTAACCTCAATGCCATTGACACTGATCTGGTAAAATCAAACAGACGTTGCTACTGCGGACTATCCAATTGCGTAGAGAGCTGGGTTTCAGGTCCTGCCTTTGAAACAAGCTATTGCCTACTGACCGGGACGACGAAGACCGCGGTAGAAATTGTAAACCTGTTTGAACAGCATGACCCGGATGCCATTCGAGTCATGGATGCCTACTACAATCTTCTGGCACTTGCGCTGTCAACGGTGATTAACATACTAGACCCGGAGATCATCGTACTTGGCGGCGGCATGTCTAACATCAATAGTCTCTATACGGCGGTACCGAAGTATCTAGAACGCTATGTTTTTTCGGATCGTGTGGATACGAAAATTGTTAAAGCCATGCATGGCGACTCCAGTGGTGTTCGTGGCGCTGCCTGGCTTTGGCCCTAGTGATTTACCCGTAGATTATTCCTTTGTTAGATAGTCCAATGCCAGGTAGGTCATTGCTCTGACACCAACAGGCAACGCCCTTTCATCGGCATAAAAATATGGCGAATGGTTCACTGCAGGACTGGGATCTTTAGGGTCTGCGACGCCAAGAAAAAAGAATAGACCCGGCACCTGCTTCTGATAATAGGCGAAGTCTTCTGCCGTTGTCACTCGCGGTGATTCTCCCACCATATTCGCGCCAGCAGCGCTCACCAGCGTCGGCATCATCATTCGCGTCAGCGCTTCATCATTTGTGGTAACTGGTGTTCCTTTGTCTATCTCAACGATGGCAGTGGCACCCGCACTCTCGGCAATAGACTGCGCCGTACGTTTGATCCGCTGATGAATTTCATCGCGGACACCTGCGTCAAAGGTACGAATGGTACCAAGCATCTCCACTTCATCTGGAATAATGTTGAAGCGCACGCCACCTTGAATCTTGCCAACAGTCACGATAGATGGCGTCAGTGTGGCATCAAGCTGGCGGCTGGTAATAGTCTGCAAACCCATGACGATTTGTGCTGCAACGACAATTGGATCAATGCCACCCCAGGGCACAGCGCCGTGTGTTTGCCTGCCTTTGACTGTGATTGTGAAGCTGTCGGAACTTGCCATGAAACCACCAGGGCGTGTACCAATGGTGCCCAGAGGACCCGGACCAACATGTAGCCCGAAGATAGCATCGACTCCTTTCAGCACACCTTCTTCAACCATCAATTCAGCACCTCCTTCTTCACCTTTTGGCGGCCCTTCTTCAGCAGGCTGGAAAATAAACTTAACAGACCCCGGGATACTTTCCCTCATGGATGCAAGAACTTCTGCGGTACCCATCAGGATCGCCACATGATTGTCATGACCACAGGCATGCATCACACCGACTTCCTTGCCGAGGTAAGTGCTTTTTACTTTAGAGGCAAAAGGTAGATCGACCCTCTCTGTGACAGGCAAACCGTCCATGTCTGCGCGCAGTGCAACCACAGGTTTGTCTGCCGCGCCGCGCAGGAAGCCAACGACACCGGTATGGCCGACTTCAGTTGTCACTTCGATACCGAGGCTTCGTAAGTGGTCGGCGATGAGCGCTGATGTTCTGAACTCGCGATTACCCATTTCGGGATGCTCATGGATATCCCTTCGCCAGGCGACAACCTTATCCTCAACGGATTTTATTAGGGGGTCTGCTTTATCACGCAGGTCATCTGCAAAGGCCGTAAACGCTATTAACATCAAGCTTATTACACCGACCAGATTTTTCATTTTGTTGCTCCGTTGAATCACGCCACATCATACCAATAGTTGCTTTGGAATGAGCGTATAAGTAATTGTATCTCCCTTTGCTACGCTTTGTTCAGGAATGGATGGACTTACATTGCCGTTATCGTCAAGGCAGACATTCGTTGGATAATGTGACATCAGGATTTCCTCTTTCTGTGGGTTGGTGTATTCCGTCTGCGCTACAGGCAAGCCGAAAACTTGTTAACTTCAAATTTGTTCGGTTTCACGCGATATTGTGCATGCTCCCTGCTGCCGAGAAATTGTCGTACCACTAAGCTGATCGCTACAAAATCGTCCCTCTGAAGTTCACCGGGAGGGATTAACCCGCTCTGCATGGATCGAAGTTCTAACAGATCAATCTTGCCATTGATGCACTGGTCGATGAGTCTCGCCTCGAAACTGGTATAGCGGCTCATTCTGGTCTGGTCAGAACTCTCCAGCAGCTGATAAGATTTTTTTAACCAGCCTTCGCTATCTCCCGTGCCACGCAAGAGTATAGCGATATCGTTAGACAACCGAGAATGTTCAACCTTCCATTTACTCTTTTTGTTTTTACTATCAATTGAACGAAACAACACATCGCTCTGTTGGTAATTGTTGATAGCCTGTTCCGGCCTACTCTGTACTTCGAGCAATTCACCGTAATACCAATAGGCTTTGGCCAAACCATGCCGCCAATAGAAGTTTTCCGGCTCACGTTGATTCAAGTCCTGTGCATAGATCAATGCTTCCCTGAGCACCGTTTCCGCCATTGCAATGTCGCCGGTGTTCACCAGTATCTGACCATAGTGCATGAGCGCAAGTGAATAGGCTTCCTTGCGGTTATAGTCATTGGGTTCTGCTAGCTGTTCGCTCCTTGCCAGATCAACCTGACGACCAAATACCTCGCTGGTGGCTGAATTGTTCCCGAGTTCGCGATAAGTCCCCGCAAGCCAGCCAAGACTCGCGACCTGGGTCGTGCGCAGCAAAGGTTTATCCGGCCATTGCTGCAGCATGGTAGCGAGTGTTTTGGTTGACCCTGCAAATGCCGCCAGTGCTCCCTGGTAATTTTCTCTTTCCCAATAAAGGGTTCCCAGATTAATGTCGGCATAGGCAGACTCGAGATGCCAGGACATATTCAGTGGGTCGATTGCCGCGAGAGCTTCCGAATGTTCCCTATAACGGAGAAAAAATGGTAGCGCCTGATCGAATTCGCCTGCCTCAGAAAAACTGTAACCGACCCAAAAATTGGCCTGTGAAAGTTCATAACGTCTGGAAGAATCAGGCGAGAGGACGAAAGCATCTTTCTGGATTTCCAGCGCATTCAGGAATAGTGGCTGCGCCTGCTCCAGATTGCCGCGCAAAAACTGAATCTCGCCCAGTTGTTGAAAGACCTTGCCGCGTTGCGATTTTTCAACTGCATTTTCGCCGCTTGAATCAATGGTCTCAAAGTAAGTCATGGCCTGCTTACCGACATCTTCCAGCACATCGAGCCTACCGATGGGCTGCAACCGTTGACGTAGATCACCAATCATAAATTCAATCAGGTTCTCAGCCTGAATCTTGCGATAGCTAGCTTTCTGTTCAGCCTTATAGGCATAGATAGACAGACCTAACAGCAGGGCGACCAAAAATGAAGCCGCCATCGTGATATAGGACAATCGCCGGTACCGCTTCGCCAGATCCCGTCGCTTCAATTCATCAAAAGAGACATTGATCAGCGCAGAAACTATTTTTAGTTTTGCATTTTGCCGTCCATCCGCATCAGGATGAATGTCGGCACCGAGCGGAGATAGAGAATCATGGGTAATCTCGCCCTCGGCATTAAAGGATTGACTCAAGGCGGGTGGAAAGGCGGTCGTCTCGTCACCCGACACGATAAAAGAATAAACCCGGCTGTCACCGTGGCACATCTTAAACTGGCGAATTTCAGAATTTACCCAGTGAGACTCCTTTGCATGGGGCGAGCAGACAACGATGAGCGCATCCGAATTAGCAAGTGCATGAGAGACAGATTCTGTTAGGTCAGCGGACGATGATAGCTCTTCACGATCCTTGAACAGGGGTGAAATTCTGGCAGGGACTACCTTGCCTTCCCTGACCTGGCCGACCAATTGCGCAGGCACTCGATAAGACTCTATCTGGTTAAGCAGCCAGTTCGCCCATTTTTTATCAGCGTGGCTATAGCTAATAAAAGCCTTGTAATGCCGCTCTGACATGGCTGTCCTTCAAACCAGTTTAGGGAGGTCAAAATAGTGTAGGTTAGGCAGGAACTATTAGCTATGGACTTGTCTGTCCATGGGCAGATCGAGGGACAGGATCGAGGGACAGCGTACCTAATTAGATTCGCCGAGATGGGGTTGCAAAACGCGATGGATACCAAACCCGTCATTGTCTCACTTGATGTTGCGTGATTGACTCTAGCCCGGAAGCAGACTCCGCCAGCAAAATAGAAGAAAACAATGGGAGATGGGGATGGAAGCTTTAAATGGGCTTGGCGCTGGTATCACGATCGAAAACTTCGCTGAACACATTCGCAAAGTTGAGGAGTACATCGCCTATCAAGATCCAGAATCCGTGCTGCTGGATAAGATCGAAAGGCAAATCCAGCTGAAGGGATGTTCCAGTCTCCCGAAGGCAATGCTTTACTACTATGCGCTCAGTCTCTTCCTGGACTGTGTCTTTAGTGGAGCCCTGGAGACCATTTTCGAAGTAACAGATTCAGAAGTCTGTTCCGCAATGGATCGTGGTTTAGCATTACTACAACAGCCAGAACTACAGTTAGCACTTGGAAGGTGGCACCAACAATCCAAGACCGGCGTGCCTTATTCTGATGAAGACGTGACTGACGAGATAGATTCTATCCATGAAGCCTGCATTGATCTTGA
>CAZAZB010000067.1:10161-13091 GCA_964489485.1 uncultured Pseudomonadales bacterium
ATGAAGACGTGACTGACGAGATAGATTCTATCCATGAAGCCTGCATTGATCTTGAAGTAAGGTTGACGGAGTACGCCAGAGAGCAGAAGCTGCTTTGATCATGTTAAGCAGGATGACGCTAATTTTCGCGGCGCCATCGCTCTGGAAAATGTAGCTCTTGAAGATGTAGCTCTTGAAGATGTAGCTCTGGAAAATTGACTCATATCAATGAGTCAAATATACTCATGTTCATGACTAAACGACTGCAAGTACTGTTCGAAGATGATGAATACCGCGATATCCAGATAACTGCGCGTAAAGAGAGGGTTACTGTTGCGGAGTGGGTCAGGCAGGCACTAAGGGCTGCCCGGAACAAGCAATCGCTAGACCGGGAAACCAAGTTACAGGCTATCGTTGCAGCGACAAACTACGAATTTCCCACTGCAGATATCGATCAGATGCTTGATGAAGTATCACCAGGCCACGATCTCGAATGATCTTCCTTGATTCCAATATTCCCATGTACCTGATCGGTGCCAAGCATCCGAATAAATCAAGGAGCAAGGAACTCCTTGAGGAACTCATTCACAATAAAGAACGACTGGTCACCTCAGTTGAGGTTTATCAGGAAATATTGCATCGATTCACCTCAATCAAACGAACAGATGCAATCGAACCCGCCATGGATACACTATCTGCCCTGGTTGATGAGGTGTTTAGCTTTGGCATGGCTGAGATTCGATCCGCCCGGTCCCACATCAGTGCTATTGACGGAATTTCGGCAAGAGACGCACTTCACGTCGCCGTCATGGAAACGGCAGGTGTTCAGAGAGTACTGAGCTTCGACAAGGGATTTGATCAATGCCCGGGGATAGAAAGGCTCTGGTGATGAATGTTGTCAGAAGGAGCGACTTGTTGCGTGTCCAGATTTATCCATACATCTACCTAACTGACGGCATATAACTTTGATGGTTCAGCTATCCGATTGGGTTCAAACGCATCACGTGATGCGTATTGCGGAATGATCTTGTTCTGGGCGCTGCGAAAATACCATTTACCTTCAAAGTTCTTGTGAATGGTGTAGCCGCCCTCATGCAGCAACCGATGATGCCTCGAACAGAGCAACATGAGATTATCCCTGGTGGTTTCGCCGCCGTCCGCCCAGTGCATCACGTGATGCGCGTCAAGCCACCTGTCATGAGAGCAGCCAGGAAAGCGACAACATTTATCACGAGCAATGAGTGCTCGTTTCAACGGTGGCGATACTGTTCGATGTTTCCGTCCAGCATCTATTAATTCACCATTTTCATTTTTGGCAACTTCGGTAATACTCGCATCACAGCTAATCCTTCGAACTGATTCGATAGGCAAGTCACTCTTTCCTGTTTCTGCCGTCATTGCCTGCTCATCAACATGAAGCATCACCTGATAGTGATCCGCGGTTGAAGTTGCTTTGTTGTTGTCTCCTGTCAGGTAGCCCTGTGCAATATGAACAAGCGCATCTGCCTGCTGTGCAAAGTACTCGCCTTCTTTTGTATCAATACAATCACCTGATTCGGAGGCAAGTGCTACTGCGCCCTTCTCAATGGCTTTCAACACCAGTTCACCCAACTCCCTCGGCAATTCAATATTGATTGATACACTACCGTCATCGCGGAAGTGCCGAGTGAGTCGTCTGGCTGCGTGGGCGCGATTAGCATCCTGGGTTGATGCCTTGCGCTGCACATTTCTTAACTGCCGACATTCGTCTTCCACCTGAGAAGCGGTTGCCGTAATGGCGAAAGCAAGAAGATCTTCTTCCGTTTGCTGGTTGGCGATTCTGGTGAGTGCACGCGCCTTGGAATAAGACAAGCTGCCATCCGAAAATGCTTCCGAGCATTTCGCAAATCAAACAGCGCCTTGGCGACCCGGACTTTTTCCCGCGCTGCGCCAAGAGAAAGGCCGCATTTAAAATTGAGCCATTCCGCACAATTGTTGAACAACCATTCCCTCCAGCCCTGGCGGATATCGTATTCACGGATCAGCACGAGGAATTCATACTCAGACGCATTCATGCGCTGGGAGACAGAGATGAGTTCTTCTTGTAGCATTAACGGGGTTAGGTTAGGCGTTACAACTACATCTTTTGAGCGACTAATTTAGCCTCTGGGACAAGTGCGTGTAAGGCTGCCGCAACTTCTAAACCAATACCGGGTACAGATTTAATACTCACCCATAATAGATTTAATTGAATATTGAGATCGACAAATACGATGTATTGTTGGTAAAACTGTAATACCTTTCTAATTTCTTTTACGATAAATCCGATGATATGTGGGGGTTTACTCGATAATCGCGGAATAAGCATCATGAAATCGCTCAGGGGTTTGCCATCACTGTCTTTGGTGGGAACACGTTGCCATAACGGCACAGACGGCTCCAAGATATCGTCAGTCATATTGCTATGTAATTTGAGTTCCACGGTTATAACCCCCTATACATTTCACTACGGAATAACTTTTGAGCCAATGATCGCCCTGAAAGAATCAGTTGGAGCATCGCCCTTTTTAACCAGTTAGCTTATTTCTTATAGCTTAGCCATATAGCTTAACCATATAGTGAAAATTCGGAATGGGCAAGTCACTCCTGCCAGTAATGATTAAAAAAAGGGGCTGAATTCGAGAATAAATCTATATGAGGTTGTTTTTTATCGCGTTGTCTGTTTTTCTGATGTGTTAGTCCAACGCTATGGAGGAATTACAATTTTCCGGTGTTTGATTCATCGATATGCCAGTCGTAGGCACAATCTAAATGCACCCTTACCGCGACGATACCGTTAAGCCCGTCTTCGAGCATATAGTTGAGTGGAGTTCGGTTTTGAAAGCGTTTATTGCGGTTATTTATCCAAAATTTCCCCATATGTTCATTTCGCGGATAAGAAGTGCGCAGTGCGTCTGCTATGCCAATTAAAT
>CAZAZB010000068.1:0-11649 GCA_964489485.1 uncultured Pseudomonadales bacterium
ATTTTGCTAAGGAATTAGAATCATTGAAACCCCTGGAAGATGACGGGCTGGTTATATTGGAAGGCGATGCCATACAGGTGACACTCACAGGTAGATTGTTCATTAGAAATATCTGCATGATTTTCGACCGGTATATTACAGACACGGTGCTTGAAAAAAGATTTTCGAGAGCTATATAGAATACTAGGAGGAATTTAAGATGACTAAGATATTGGTCGTGATTGACCCGTTGGAAGAAACACATTCGGCATTGGAGAGATGTAAGGAAATCTCACCGAATGCAGATTTACAAATCCATGTATGTATGTTTGTTGGGGCCGATAGTGCCCAGGAGCTTGCTAATACCCTGAAGGAAAAAAAGGCATGGCTCGAAGAGCAGGTAGAGCCCTATATTGAAATCGGATATGACATCACGATGGAAGTCATTTCTTTTGCTCGACTTTATGAAACGGTCATACAGGTAGCCCAGAAAGTAGCTGCTGATCTCATTTTTAAGCCTATGCGACAGCACTCCCTGATTAGACGCGTGGTGCTGACGTCCACCGACTGGAACCTGATCCGGTTTTGTCCCACACCTCTCTTGTTGGTTAGCGATCGAGATACAATTCATGGCAAGCCAGTTCTTGCCGCTGTGGATGCATGCAGTCAGGATGAAAATCATGAGGAGCTTAATCGTATCGTCATGGAGCAGTCAGCAAGGGTTGCCGCCGTGTTGGAAAGTGAAGTCACCTGTATTAATGCCTGGAATGTCAGCTCGGCGGTGATGGCTGCCGGGTCTGTTGACCCAACACCTTACGAGATCGCCCACGCCAAGAAAGTTGACCATATCAGCGAGTCACAAGAAATGTGTCAACAATACGGAATCCCGGCGGAACGAGTTCTGGTTGAAGAAGGAACGGCTGAGTTTGTGATTAACAATACGGCGAGAGAAATTGATGCTGGCGTGATTGTTCTTGGTACTGTTGCGAGAAGTGGTATGAGCGGTTTGTTTGTCGGCAATACAGCTGAAAGTGTGCTTGAAGGTTCAGAGACCGATGTACTGGTCGTGAAACAAGCAGATTTTGAATGTCCACTCGAATTGTAGCTATTAAAAAATGTCGCTGATCCGGTTTTCTGCGTCATCACAAATGCCGAGAATAATGTCCTCAGCAGGTTGTATTCGGTGAATGTCATTAACAGATTCACCCCCATAGACCACGGCGGTTTCGTAATCTTTCTGTTCTGTCGCTGTTCGATACTCAGACATAAGTGATTCGTTGGCTTGCGTTACTTCATCTAGTCGGTCACGCCACTTCTCTGTAAATTGGTTGCTTAGGACCCGGGCAGCGATGCCTGGTGGCCAGGGTCTGCCGCCAAATGCATGGTGATTGGCGATATCAAAAAGAGGGGTGAACAGGGTGTCATCAGCGGTGGCAGCTATCAGTCGTTGTTTATAGTCATCAGACACTTCGATGCACTCCGGCGTGGCAAGGAGAGGTGTTCCAATCCATGCACCATCGGCGCCGGCTGCTAACACGGCAGCAAGCGCGCGGCCGGATGATATTCCACCCGCGGCCAGCACAGGCGTGTCCGGAAAACGATCCAGCAGTCGAAGTAAGAATGGCATCAAGTTGGTTTCACCTGTATGGCCACCGGCTTCATTGCCCTGGGCAACGAGTATGTGGGTACCTGCGGCCCTGGCTTCTTCGGCTTCTTTTATCGTTCGCACCTGACACAGGGTGATGCTTCCGATAGCTCTTGCACGCTCAAGATAGGGTGCGGGGTCAGCAAAGGAAAAGGCCATCACGGGAACGCGGGCTTCAAGTGCTAATTCGAACAGCCTAAGTCTGTCTGCCATCAAATGAGTGATAAAGCCGATGCCGAAAGGCTTATTACCCATTAAGGCTTTTGCCTTAACGAGTTCTGCGCTGAGCCACGCCTCGCCGCCTGGTCCAATGGCGCCGAACATTCCGATGCCTCCAGCATGGGTCACTGCGGCAGCCAGGGTTGCGCCACTGTGCATACTCATGGGCGCGGACATGATGGGGTATCTGACTTTGAAGAGTGAAGTAAGCCTTGTCTCAACTTTCATGGAAGATTCCAATCAGTGTGAATAGGGAGTAATCCGGCGTTTCTGATCAAAAAAAAAGGGATAGTCTCGCTATCCCTCTTAAGATGACAACATAGTATCAGGTTCCCTAAAACTGGTTCATGGTATTGTCCTTACCACCTGCCAGTAGTGCGTTGTCACCAGAGAAGTATTCCTTGTGATCATCGCCGATACTTGAACCCGCCATATCCTGATGTCTGACGGATGCCATATCGCGTCGAATCTCCCGGCGCTGAACATCACGAACATAGGCTAACATGCCAAGATCTCCGAAGTATCCTTCTGACAGAATATCGGTACCTAAAGCAGTTTCATGGTAGGTCGGTAAGGTAATTAGGTGATGGAATATACCCGCTTCTTTTGATGCATCTTTCTGGAATTGTTGTACCAGAGCGTCTGCTGCAATCGCCAATTCAGAGTCATCCAGCGCTTCGTCCATGAGTCCTTTTGCGACCTCCGCTGGATTCGGATAGGCTGATACATCTTTACCTGCCTCTGCCCATTCAGCATAAACCTGTTCCCGAAACGCCAGGGTCCAGTTAAAAGAAGGTGAGTTGTTGTAAACCAGTTTGGGATTTGGGACATGTGCCCGAACTGCATCAACCATCTCGGCGATCTGGGCAACATTTGGTTTTTCTGTCTCAATCCATAACAAGTCCGCGCCATGATTCAGACTCGTGACACAGTCCAGAACGACACGATCAAAACCGGTGCCATCCTTGAATGAGTAGAGTCCATTGTCCAGACGGACGGGTTTGACCAATCTACCACCCTGGTGGATAGTAATATCGTTTTCCTTAAGTTCTTTCAGATCGTGAATTTCTTCTGTTTCGAGGAAATCGTTGTATTGGCTGGCGAGATCGCCTGGTTCTTTTGAGACAGGGATCTTCTGGGTCAAACTGGCCCCAAGAGAGTCTGTTCTGGCCACAATAATGCCGTTCTCGATTCCCAGCTCAAGAAAAGCGTAGCGAATGGCATTGATCTTGGACAGGAAGTCTTCATGAGGTACCGTGACCTTCCCTGCCTGATGTCCGCATTGCTTGGCATCTGACACCTGGTTTTCAACCTGTATGGCGCAAGCCCCCGCTTCAATCATACGCTTAGCGAGTAGATAGGTAGCTTCTTCGTTTCCGAAGCCAGCATCGATATCTGCAATAATCGGGACGACGTGAGTCTGGAAGTTGTCTATCTTGTCGATAGCTGCCTTCTCATCACCACCTGCTGCGCGTACCTCATCCAGTTCTACAAATAGATGGCGAAGTTCCCGGGCATCAGCTTGTTTAAGAAAGGTGTAGATCTCGTTGATGAGATTAGGAACCGTTGTCTTCTCATGCATACTCTGGTCGGGAAGGGGTCCGAACTCTGAACGTAATGCAGCAACCATCCATCCGCTCAGATAGATGTAACTCTTGTCCATGGTGCCACGGTGTTTCTTAACAGAAATCGCCAACTGTTGGGCGGTGAATCCATGCCAACAACCCAGTGACTGGGTGTAGCTACTGGTGTCATTGTCGTAATCTGCCATGTCTTTACGCATGATATCTGAGGTGTATTGCGCGATATCAAGCCCGGTGCGAAATCGGTTTTGCATACGCATACGCGCGGCATACTCGGCGCTAATCCCTTTCCAGGTATCATTATTCTCATTGCGTACGGTAGTGAGTTGGTCAATTTCCTTTAGGTAGGCTGACATGTCAGTTCCTCTTGATGTCTGGTGTCAATAGCGGGAGACCATGGCTCCCATGTTGGAATATCAATTTAGCAGCCGTCCATAAAGAAGATAATGGAATAAATGGATACTAATATATTCCAAATGTTCATGGGTTGGGTTTGGAAATTCGGTTAAGGTGTGCGGAGTTCTGGGCGCGAATATTCGCGCCAAGCGTTTCATCAACTGGCGGGAGGAATCTTGATAGAAGTCATCAGCGTCAACATTGGCCGCAAAGAATTTATCCAGGATGGCCATCGACGTTACGAAACCGGTATTCACAAACGGTCGCAAAGCCTGCCGATCACTGTCGGGCTAGAAGGTCTCGCGGGGGATGCAGTGTGCGACACGCGATTTCATGGCGGTCCAGACCAGGCCATTTATCTTTATCGCACAGAAGATTATGCCTGGTGGCGTAATTTTTTAGGAAGGGAAGTGGAGAGCGGTACTTTCGGTGAAAACTTAACGGTGGAGGGTCTGAGCGAACCGGGTTTGATGGTTGGCGATCGTCTTCGATTTCCTGATCTGGAGATTGAAGTCACCGCACCCAGAATCCCTTGTTCGACGCTGGCAACCACGATGGGTGATGTGTTGTTCGCCAAACAGTTTATGCAGGCTGCACGACCGGGAATCTATTTTCGCGTTATCCGGCCTGGGCAAATTATGGCTGGTGACAAGGCAGAATTGCTTCCCACGCCAAATGAGAGTATTTCCACGGTGACATTCTTTCATGACTTTAGTCGCAAGCTAAGCCCCGAAGAAATCCAGAAGTACCTCGATCTGCCGATTGATATCCGCTCAAGAACTGTATTTGAGAAAAGACTTGCTGATCAATCATAGCGATCTGATTGCGGGAGATTGTTAATGAACAATGGATTGCGCTGGTATTTAACCAGCACCGCTTTTTACTTGATACCTGGTGGTGTACAGCAGGTACTCTTCCCCTGGCTTGTTGTTGTATACCTGCACGAAAGCGCGATGCGTGTAGGATTCGCCCAGATGGCGGGTCAGCTACCGATGCTCGTTCTTATTTTGTTTGGCGGTCTATTAGGTGATCGCGTCAATCAGCGAAATCTGCTGATCAATCTGCATGTGATCATGATTGTGCCGCCGATATTGATGGTATTCGTCGTTGGTTCGGGATACCTCCAATACGAACTCCTGATTGCCTGGGCGATTCTTGGTGGTACCCTGGGTGCATTTGTACAACCTGCCCGCGATGCCATGTTAAATCGTGTTGCTGGTTCTAATATTCAACGTGTTGTTACCCTCTCTGTTGGTGTGCAATTTGGCATCCAAATCATCGGTTTTGCACTGGGCTCCACCGCAGATACGGTTGGCCCCATTGTTTTGTTGTTGGCACAAGCGACTTTTATGGTTGCCGCTGCATTGACGTCGATGGGACTACCTGATGCGCCGGTTGTTGCGTCTGGTGACAAAATAGACCGAAGTGCGTTTCAAGATATTGGTGAGGGTCTGAAGATTGCCTGGCACTCAGAATTGATTCGCCCCGCGATCATCCTGACATTCGCTGTTGGAATGTTTTTTGCCGGTGCCTATATGGTGGTATTGCCGCTAATGGTTCGTGATATTTATCAGGGCGGCGCCATTGGTATTGCCGGAGCATTTGCTGCAAACATGCTCGGAACCTGTACAGTCATTTTGCTTCTGATGCGGTTTGGTGGGCTCGATCATCCTGGACGGGCCCTGGTCATTTTTGGTTTCATCAGCTGTGCTGTACTTTCCATTCTGCATCTGGAACTGCCGGAATGGGGGTTTTATACCGTCCTCTATTTCTGGGGCATGTGTGGTGGTGTCAGCATGACCATGGGCAGAGCTATTGTGCAGGAAGCATCTCCCGAGACGCACCGTGCCAGGATCATGTCGGTTTATTCTCTTGGTATGATGGGCGGTATGCCAATTGGCTCTCTTCTGCTGGGTTGGAGTGTCGGTGAATTTGGTGCCAGAAATGCGGTACTTATCCCGGTCTTTGGTATGCTGGCAGTACAGGTATATTTGTTATTCTTCTCGAACCTGTGGCAGATTACGAGGCAACTTATTCAATCAAACAATAATGAGGGAGTACCAAATGTCTAAAATACGTCCAGATATCTGGGTAGGTCATGCATCGCTGGAAACCGCTGATCTGAAAGCGTCCCATGAATTTTTACTCCAGATCGGATTAACACCGGTTTTTCACAATGACGAGATAGCCATTGTGGAGTTACGCGGTGGGACACATCTGATAATGAGTCAAGTGGATGCCGCCAAAGGTATTGATGCTCCCTTCGACTTTATGGTTGAAGACCTTGATAAAACATACGCCCGATTTGAGTCGATGGAATTGGATGTGTCAGAAATTGAACGTGGCAAGATCCACGATCATTTTATCCTTACAGAACCGGGTGGGAACCGCATCACCGTAAATTCAACTCATGTAGAAGATCATTCTATCGTTTAGTGAAGGCACAATGAGTCATAGGGGTTGATGCAACCTAGTCTGGCGTGCCTAGCCATCGGAATGATTTCTTCAGAAAAGAAGTCCCGTTTTCTTCAATAATCAATCCGTGAGACATCACGATTCTGTCCGGTTGCCAATGTAGAATATTGGTGAAATTTTCTCTGGCCTCAGATTTTCGAAACATAAAACTCAGCCTCCAGTCGATCGGCATCTTGCCATTTGGCGCGATAATTCCGGTGAAGCGCGCCAGTAGCTGTTGCCAGCCGGTGAAGTGGTCGGGGGGAAAGTTTTCAATCAGATCGGTCACTAGCAGCGTTTCACTTGAACGATGAAAGAAAACGCACTCCTCCATCAACGGAGAGCCAGAGAATAAGACCTGATCAATTTCTTTCGACCAGGGCCAGACCCGATCCTCATTGAGTGAAAAATTGAAGGCAAGGTCAGGCTTTTTCTTAATCAGCTCGTTTGTTGCAAATGTCTGTGCATCTGGATAATGGCTTTGCCACTCGGCAAGAAAAAGATGATGCAGATGATTGGGTGCAATGAGATACTTCACGACACCGAGTTCTGCAATTTGTTTTGCCATCTCTGCTGTATAGGGAATCGGGCTGTGAATCCATAGCTGGTCGCTTTCTAGTCGGATGATGGTCATCCTGGTTGTATAAAGAAGCGTAAGGAAAGGAACGGACTGGCCGTCAACTACCCAGATATTGTCATCGATCTTGTGAAGTATCAAAACCAACCTTTCCAAATGATGAGGGTGTGTTTACTGCTTTCCACAACAAAAACAAACTAAAGCATTAAGATAGAACCCAGGGTGATTGATGCAGATATCGATCGTTCGTTAAAAGACTCAGCATGAAGTCCGCGGTGTCTGCACGTGACGTTTTAAGAGAAGCCGGTAGGCCTTCAATCGAGAGACCATGCAGATACTTTCCCGTTCTCTCTTTATCCGTTAAATTCCCGGGTCGCGCAATTGACCAGTTTAACCCACTTTTCATGATCATTCTTTCCTGTTCGTCATGGTCCTTTAGCAGTGAACGCATGAATAATGGCACGATTAAATATCGATAGTGTGCAGGTAGTAGCTGACGGCTGTCACCGGCCCCTAACCCTGACAGGCAAATAAGTCGTTCAACGCCCTCTTTTTTCATGGCAGCGATAATGTGTCTGGTGCCTTTACTTCGTAGTTGACTTCGATCGAGTATGTTAGGCATCCCCAGCGCACAGATGACGGCATCGATTCCGCTGATGGCCTGTTCCACTTCGGAAAGGTTTAACACGTCACCCTGTATAACAGACAGTTGTGGGTGGTTCAGTGATATGTTTTCCGGATTGCGTGCATAGGCAGTTACCTTGTGTCCCTGTTCGAGAGACTGATTCAGCAGTTCTTTTCCGGTCCTGCCGGTGGCACCAAAGATGATGATGTTCATTGTGTTCTCTCCAGAATAAATAGTCGAATAAGGTCTAATTCGCGTCGATCAAAGATGCAAGGCTGCGAGCAGGTAACAAAGGGCAGCCGATCCTGTCGTCAGGGCGCGGAGATAGTTCCAGCGAACCCAACGGGGTACGTATGTCTCAAGCCAATAGCTCGCCGCGGCATCGCTCGTGTAGTCCAGCTTGTCGAGTGCATCATTTAGGGGAATGTTGAATCGGAAGGATACGACCAGCGCTCCGAACAGATAGAGCGCAGCGCCAGTCACGATAAGCCCCGCCAGTATCCCTTCCAAATATAGAAATGAATAACCCGCCAGGACAGCGGAAACTACCAACATACCCCAGAGCAGAATCATGGTGACTGATCGCCAGATTTCCCGGTTCAGGACCTGCATCACCTGAATACCGGCACTGGGTCTTGCCAGGGCGAAAGAACGCATGAGGAAATCGGAAAAAATCAGGAACAAACCACACACCAGACTGGAAGAGATGATCGCGACGATTAGAAGTACATTAAGTAGTGTTGAAGTCATGAGGTCTCCTGGCCCTTTTAAGCCAATAAATTGACACTGTGTCAAGTTGACATGCTGCACAGTTTAGATAAAATTGACACTGTGTCAAGTAAAAACAGATCAAGCAAAAACATGTCAAGTAAAACGAGCACAACAAGAAACCGGATTCTGACGACAACCTGGCAGCTCATGGAAAAAAACCATGGCCTGGGAATTCGCATGAGCGATATTGCCAAAGAAGTTGGTATCTCACGGCAGGCCTTATATCTGCATTTCAAATCACGAACAGACCTCGTCATTGCGACGGTTCTGTTTGTTGATGATGTCAAGGGTGTGGGTGAACGATTAGAGAAGGCGCAAACAGCGGATAGCGGTGTTCAGCTATTGGAAAATATTGTTGAATTTTGGGGAAACTACATCCCCGATATTTATGGCATCGCCAGAGCTTTGCTGATGACGCGCGAAACCGATACTGCCAGTGCACTTGCCTGGGACGACAGGATGAAAGCTGTTCGAGGGGTCTGCGAGCGGGTTATTCGGGCACTGGAGCGAGATGAGGCCCTGTCAAAAGAATGGACCCGAAAAGAAGCCACAGATATGTTATCGACAATGTTATCAATTCAAAACTGGGAACAATTGACGGTAACCTGTGGATGGTCCACGCGGCTATATATTCGCAGGATGAAAAAGCTTACACGATTAACGTTTATTCGGGCGACAGGGTCTGGCGATTAGGGCGGTGTAAATGCCCATGGCTGTTCTGAAAGTGCGCTCTTCGCTGTTGTGAATTGGTGACACAAGCCTTATCAACAAGATGAATCTAATGTCTTCTCAAAGTACTTTGAGTTGCGCTGATAGTTGTAGAGCAACTTACGAGATTCAGGGAGTTCTGTGACTGATTTTTCCTGGAATCCTCTCTCTGTGAACCAGTGTGCCGAATGTGTGGTGAGAACAAACAGATTGGTAACACCCATGCGGCGAGCCTCGTTTTCAATCCATGCGAGTAATCGTTCGCCACGATCATTGTCCCTGTAATCCGGATGGGTGACGAGGCAGGCAAGCTCGCCCTGCTGTCCGAATGGGTACAGAGCAGCGCAGCTTACAATAAGACCGTCTCTTTCGATTACCGTAAACTGCTTCATTTCTGATTCAATCAGTTCTCGTGATCTCTTGACGAGTACGCCTGTCGCTTCCAGTGGTTCAATCAGTTCGATAATGCCGGCGACATCGTCGGAGGTAGCAGTGCGGATTTGCTCGTAGCTAACTCTGGTGATCTGCGTACCTGAGCCATCCCGGGTAAAGAGTTCTTCGAGTAGTGCACCGTCATCAACGTAACTCACGATATGACATCGATTGATTCCCTGTAGGCAGGCGGTACGACAATACGAAAGCATGTGTGAATCGTCATCAAGGGCAAACCTTTCAATGTCGCCGGCTTGTAGTTCGCTGATAATGTTTCCATCGTCACCCAGTACACCAGGTTGATCACTAAAATAGATCAGCTTGTCCGCACCGAGTGCAATGGAGATATCCGTAACAAGTTTGGCAGAATGCAGGTTGAATATTTCACCTGATGGAGAATAACCAAGCGGAGAGATAAGAACCACTGCGCCAGAATCAAGCTGTTGGTGAATGGCACTGGTATTGACCCGCCTGGTGGTACCCGTGTGATAAAAATCTTCACCATTGATGATGCCGAGTGGCTTCGCCTTGACAAAGTTCCCGGTAGTCACCGTAATATCAGCCCCGTGCATGGGTGAATTGACGAGCCCCATGCTCAATTTCGCTTCTATTTCTGACCTGACGCGACCGATGACGGAGATAACATCACCCAATAGTTCTGGTGGTGTCACCCGCATCCCATCGACTGTCTCCCATTCTTTAGATGAGTCAACGAGATGACGGTCAATCTGTGGTGCGGCACCATGCACCAGGACAAGGCGAACGCCGAGACTATGGAGCAGCGCGATATCGCTGATAACGTTATGGAAGTTTTCGGTTTCCAGGGCTGCACCCCCCAAATACAAAACAAATGTCTTGTTCCTATGGGCGTTGATATAGGGCGCTGAATCCCGAAACCATTTGATGTGTTTCTGGTTGTCATTCATGGTTTTTCATTGTCTGGTTATCATGGTGTGGATGCGATTTGAATTGATTATATCAATTGTTATCGCTTGCGGTTAAAAGGTTGAGGGCGATGGGACGCGCGGCAAGGGCCCGCAGGGAAAAGAAATAGGAAAAGGTGTAAGATTTGTCTGTGAAAAATAGAAATTTTAATCGAAGGGGTGGTCGGTGAGCATTCAGCAAGAGAAGGCATTCAAACCGGATATCTCCCTGAACCCTCGCACGCTACTGAATGATTTGGTTGCGGACGGTCGGCTATCTGTGGAAGACGCCGATCTCCTCAGTTTGAAGACGCGCACCAAAGAGCAGCTTAATTGGCATCCCCTCGAACTGATAGCAGAAGAACCTGTCGCGGACCAAAAGAATCCCGGCGACCTACTGGATCTTGAAGCGCTAACGCTCTGGCTGTGTGAAAAAGCCGGCCAGCCCTATAAGCGAATTGACCCTTTGAAAATAGACTCGCAAATTGTGACCAAGGTCATGTCTGCCGAATTTGCCCGGCGCCATCAGATTCTGGCCATTGATGTCCTGGACGATGAAGTCGTCATCGTCAGTGCGCAGCCTTATGTTTCTGCCTGGGAGGCAACGATAAGCCAATCCCAACCTGGCAAGGCGATCACAAGGATGATTGCAAATCCTTATGACATCAGGCGATACACCACAGAATTTTACACCATGGCGCGTTCCGTCAATCAGGCAACGGCGGCGGGCATCAACGCCAGTTCGCTGACCAATCTTGAACAACTGCTGGAGTTGGGACAGCTCGATGCGATGGAGGCCAACGACTCACATATTGTCAACATTGTAGATTGGCTTCTGGGTTATGCTTTCACGCAAAGAGCCAGTGATATCCATCTTGAACCGAGGCGTGACAAAGGAAAAGTGCGGTTCAGAATCGATGGCGTCCTTCACACCGTGTATGAATTGCCACCCCCTGTGATGACAGCGGTCACCAGTCGCCTGAAAACCCTTGGCCGAATGGATGTCGCAGAGAAGAGGCGTCCCCAGGATGGCCGCCTTAAAACCAAGACAGAAGATGCGCACGAAATAGAACTTCGCCTTTCAACGCTGCCTACCGCTCATGGCGAGAAGATGGTGATGAGGATCTTTGATCCGGACATCTTGCTGAAGACATTTTCCCAGCTGGGTCTTGCCAATGACGATTACGAGCGTTGGGAAGCGATGGTGAAGAATCCCAACGGCATTGTGCTGGTGACCGGCCCAACAGGATCAGGAAAGACGACGACGCTCTACACCAGCTTAAAACAATTAGCGACAGATGAAGTCAATGTCTGCACCATTGAAGATCCGATCGAGA
>CAZAZB010000068.1:11749-12964 GCA_964489485.1 uncultured Pseudomonadales bacterium
AAACAATTAGCGACAGATGAAGTCAATGTCTGCACCATTGAAGATCCGATCGAGATGGTCGAGCCGAGTTTTAATCAAATGCAGGTTCAGGCAAATATAGATCTGAACTTCGCAGATGGTGTTCGTGCTCTGCTCCGCCAGGATCCAGACATTATTATGGTTGGTGAGATTCGGGATCTGGAAACAGCCGAAATGGCCATTCAGGCTGCGCTCACGGGCCACCTTGTTATATCAACATTACATACTAATGATGCGCCATCAGCGATAACCAGGCTATTGGAACTAGGGGTAGCGCCCTACCTGATTAAGGCGACTGTACTCGGCATAATGGCGCAACGTCTGGTGCGCACCTTGTGTCCTCATTGCCGTGCGCCTGGAGAGCTGGATCCTGACGGTTGGCGCGTGCTTACAAACCCCTGGAAAATGAAGATGCCCAAGATGATGTACCAGCCGATTGGTTGTCTCGAATGTAGGGACACGGGGTATATGGGGAGGGAGGGGATATATGAGTTGCTACCAATGACAGATGGCATCAAATCATTCATTGGTGCCGAAACAGAGATTGGTAAGCTCAAAATTGCCGCGATGAAAGAAGGGATGAAGACATTGCGACTCAGCGGTGCACGAAAAGTCGGCGCTGGTGAAACGACAATCGCTGAAGTCTTACGAGTGGCCCCTTTCTCAGGTGTCGAGTAGAGCGGGACGACTGTGCATCAAGCTGTAGATGATGAGATCGCAGAGCTATTAGCATTAGAGTCCCCTGAAGTAATTTCGGATTTTCAGCGGGTCTGCCAGTTAAGCGAATATGTGTGCCATGCAGTTCAACGTCATTCTGATATCATTGTGGATCTGATTGAAACGGGTGAGCTATTTGCAGCCTACCCCGCCGGCCGACTTCGAGAGAGAATCCAGCAACAATTGCAAGCAGTTCGAGGCGTTGATGAACTGGATCATCTGCTGCGCAGAATACGTCGCCGGGAAATGGTCCGTATTATCTCAAGAGATTTTTCACGCAAGGCAGATCTGTCAGAAACGACCAGCGATCTCTCTGACCTCGCCCAGATATCGATATCGGTTTGTCTGGACTACCATTATCAAGCGAATTGTAAGAGGTCAGGTAGTCCCCGTGCCCCGGATGGTTCCGTACAGAAGATGTCTGTTCTGGCGCTGGGAAAGCTTGGTGCACGTGAACTCAATCTGTCTTCCGATATTGAC
>CAZAZB010000069.1:0-11350 GCA_964489485.1 uncultured Pseudomonadales bacterium
GGGAAATGAAAGTAGTCGCGAGCGACCCTTGCCACCTGTCCGGACTTTTCAATCGCAACACCCGAAATATGAGGAAACTGCTGGTCAATATAACGAGCAGTGGCCCCTCCCCCTGTCCCTGCTAACAAAACGGAACCAGGCTCATCGGTGAATATGAGTCCGGCCAGCATCGCGCGATTCAGCGCCGATGGAAGAAAACCAGGTTTGTCGATAAGAATTTCAGATTGAACCAGCCCATCCTCCAACACCAGCCACCGTCTTCCAGAGTCTTGCCATACTTCTAGTGTTTCACCCCTAGTATCGCTTGTGTAAATCAGCTGTGGACCTGATGGTTGCATTGGAATCAAGACTTACAGGTGAGCTTTTAGCTCCCGATAGCCTATGTGTTTAATACCGGCATCATCGATATATTTCTTCATTTCCGGATCACTGAATGCGACATAGTCAGCATGCCGGGAATCATAGGTATCCGCTATTGCCTGCAACTCATCACCATTTTTTGCTGGATGAAAAAGCAAGTGGGTTAGACCGGGCTTAATATCATCAATTAACTTTCGGTAGAATGTTTTCTTGTCGTTAAGATCTACCAGTGTGTCGATAACGATTTCATCGAGGGTAGGTACACCATCCGTATCAACCTTATCCAACACCTCAAGATATTCATTTGCCATTTCATCTTCACGCAATGCACCCAGCCGTTCACGAGTAATGTTTGGAAGGAAAGCTGGTACACCGAATTCATCAGCCAGCTTTAAATAGATACGCAAAAATTTCGGGTGAACCACAGAACCCATATGAGTATCAATATGCGTTACATCAATACCCGCATCGAATGCTCGCTGTATCTGTTCGCGCATCTCAACTTCTGCAGCATCTTCCTGTACATGGCGCACTGCATCTTCCCTGGTACGCCAGAGATACCCTTCCTCATCGACGAGCCCTGTCGTTGGGTCGTTGGTACTTAACGCCGCCCACCTGAAACCATCGTATTCACAAGTGAGCGTAAGGTGTACCCCTACATCGAATTGCGGATTGTCTTTGCAAATGGAAACGGCTTCCCTGAACCAGGGTGCGTTAACAATCACGGACGCACAGCTTGCAGCACCGGATGCCATACATTCTGCAGAGGCAGTATTCGATGCATGGCAGAAACCCATATCATCAATGTGTGTAATGAGTACTCGATCCTTCTCGTCGTAGCCCATTTTTTGTAGAAATGTATTCATACTATAGCCTTTTGTAATGAGCTTTTCGTAATAGGCCTTTCGTAATGAGCCTTGAAGAAAGAGACTTAAAGAATGTCCAGGACACCCGCTCCATTTATTGTTGCCCGTCGGCCACAGAATTCTTTGCTTGTCATTTCGATCGCAAGATCCTTGTCTTCTGTATTTGCCCAGGTTCGTTTTCCATCGGCAGTCAAACAGGCGGCGTGGCCTACGGCTGGACCATCGGCTCCATACATAACGGTATAAGACTCAATCATTACTTCGCCCTTGTGATCGACTAACCACGCCTTCTTTGGCATTCGATCGACTTCTGCCTGAAGATTCTCGTGTTGAAAATCCTTTACCGGAGGCTCAGAAGAATAAACACCGAATGCATGCTTGGTTAGGTAACCGCCATTGGCAGTGACAAGCCCAACCTTCCCCGGGTTTTGCCGATTGAGCTCAACCATTCTGGCAATACTATGCATGACATAGTTATTAAGCGGACCACCACCAAATGTTAACCCACCAGTCACCGTTAATGGTTTGTCCATAGGCAATCCAATTTCAGTTGCAGCAACCTGTACGGCCGATGGAAAACAACTGTAGACATCGACAAAATCCAGACTGTCCGGCGCAACATCTGCAAGCTCCAGCGCTTTTCTTCCAGCAAGCCGAATGGCCGGGGAAGAGTAGAGATTTTCTCTTTCAGAGACAAAATTATGATCATAGGCATCCGTGCCAACCCAGGGATAAACCCACTTGGATTGCGCAATACCGAGTGATTTTGCCTTTTCGACACTACAGACAATGATGGCGGCCGCCATATCAACAGCACTATTGGAATTCATCAGCTTTGGATAGGGGAAACTTATTATCCGGTTCTTGGCCGATGCAGTGCGTATGGTTTCTGCACTTACCGCATCACGAATCCAGGCATTGGGGTTTTCTGCCGCGACCCTGCTGAATCCTGCCCACATATCTGAAACTCGATTGATGTGTTCTTGAAATGTCTCACCACGCTGGTATCGAATGGCGTTTTCAAAGATTGGATACATCTGGATGGGCATACGAATACCCCTGGCGAGTTCTGCTTCACTCGCCATGGGATCATCCGTACCGAGCATCCGATCATACTTACCCTCTTTTGTTTGCTTGTACGAAAGTTCTACTCCCGCTTTTCTTGCCTTTGCGAGCGTGTTGCCATTCTCTGCACCCGTAAGGACAACCAGAGACCGTTCTCCGGCAAGGATTTCCCTGGCACTCACATTCAACATACTCTGCACAGAATTTCCGCCGAATGGCGTACCAAATGTTTCTGCGCCAGGACAACCCAATTGTTCGGCAATGTAAGCAGCTGGTTGTTTGTACCGCCAGATACCCCTGACCACACGAACAGATTCAATGTCATTTAACAGGGATTCATTTTCTGCATCTCCTGCAGCCTTTTTAATGGCATTGATCATCATATCAATGGGTTCGTCGCCAACGAGAGGGTCCGTCGTGCGTTGCAAGATTTGCGCGATACCCACGATCACCGGTGTATTGGGGTTCAATCTAGTCTCCATATTAATATCCTGGTCGCCTGTATTCTGCCATAGCCACTTCCCAATTGCAGGCCACCCCTCTGGTTTACGTTTTTAATCATGAGGATAAACGAGTATGGTTCCACTCTATGAAAAACCTAAAAGTAGCAGTCACCGCCTGGCATTTTGATCCAAAATCCCAGGCGAGTTCCATTGGCACTGCCCATCAAGACCAACCCAATCTAGCAGAGCAGGGAGAGATCGCTGAAAAAATAGGTTTCGACTCATTCTGGTTACCGGAGAGTCATTTTGCAGGTCGATCTTCCTTGCCATCACCCCTGACGCTACTGGCGGCGATAGCCTCCCGGACGAATCGAATTCGCCTCGGTACCACTTCCTACTTACTCCCCATTCGTCATCCCATTCAGGCAGCAGAGGAAGTTGCCGTGCTGGACTGCCTCTCAAATGGTCGTTTGATTTTAGGGGTTGGGCGAGGTTTCCAGAATGCTATGTTCACGGTGTTTGATGTGCCAACAAAGGATAAGCGAAAGAAATTCAAAGCTAATCTTCAAGTGATGAAAGACGCCTGGCAGGGATTGCCCCTTGCGATGGATGAAGAGGGAAAGCCTATCACCCTTGCGCCGCTGCCGGTTCAAAAGCCTTACCCACCTATATGGGTCGCAGCCTTTGGTCCGCTGGCGATAAAACAAGCGGGTAGTCTGGGACTTCCCTATATCGCCTCACCAATGGAAACCATGCATTCGTTGGCCGACAACTACAAGCGACACAGGGAACATGCCACTGAAGCCGGGCATGAAAGGATCGCAACCGTACCGATTATGCGTACCCTTTTTGTTTCTGAAAACGCCAGAAAAGTCTCAACCATCCGCGAGAATCTGCAACAGGAAGCGGCACACCGGGCGCGAACTACCTCCGCTGACCCGGCGCAGTGGGCAATCATCGGTGATAAATCCTTCGTGAAGGATAAAATTTGTGAGTATCAGGAGTCTCTCGGTTTAAGTCATCTCATCGCCAGAGGCAGAATCCCCGGACTCAGTAACGCCGAACAAATTGAATCGCACGAATCACTCGCGAAAATTGTCAGTATCTGATGAGATTTGATCGTCGCTGCACTTTTTTGTTGCCGCTGTACCACAGCGGCTAAAGTAAAACCCTACAATGTGTTCCTAAGAAATGTCTGAAGTCTTTCTGATATCACTTGACGTGATGCAAACCATTTGCGATTGTTAGGGAAGCTCTGATTAAGTCCTATTTATGCCATTAATCAGAGCTTCCTTAGATTAAATCTAGCAGGATGCTACCATTTGTCACGGCAGACATTGACTATTGAAAAACTTCAACTCTCTGTTGAAATAATGACCGGTGAAGTGTCAACAAAAGACCTTCAGAGATACTCTGCGGCCGACCTGGAGTCTTCCAGGTTTCATCCGGACTATGACATCCTCATCTGGATTTCACCGACACTGAAATTTGGTGTAACTCCGGACGATGCGCGACTACTAGCAGCTGAAAAGTCGCCCTTTGGGAAAGGCATAAAACGAGTGTATTGCGTTCAGAACAACTCCCTGGTTTTCGGGACCCTACGTCTCTACCAGCTACAGGGAAGTGAGATTTCAAAAGACATTAACGTCGTCGACGACTTCGATGAGGCCTGTAGAATTCTTGGCAGGTCTTCAGAAATAATTTTTTCTTCTGCCCCAGAGCTGAAAGGTACCATGGATGTGGCCAGCAATTAAATCAGCAGCCTCAATCAATAATTTTGATGAGCTGACCTGGCTCCGGCTGTCCATCTGGATACAATCCGTTGATCACGCGTAGTTTATCCAAAGCGTAGTTGCTCAAAGGAGATTGCGCTGCTAAATCTTCCATTGTTGTACCTTTTTCTGCGCGGACCACCTGAAGTTTTGGCACTTTGGCAACCTTGTAATCTTCTTTTGCCATGCGATCAAAGCTGAAAATCATTTTGATAAATTCTTTATCATCAGAAATATTTCGCAAATCATGTTTCCCTGCTCCCTGGAGCACAAAGGCTAGTCTTTTTCGCTTATCAACGAGAATCGCAAATCGCAGAGGACGCGGACCAAATGGTGATTCCCCGCGATCCGCTATACCCAGGTAGGCGGGCATACCTGCTATCGTAATATTCCGTCCATCGCGGACATTATAGCCGAGCCTGTCAACCGCAAGGCTCTCGGCAGTCGCCCCCTTGTATAAACGTTCAGTAGAAATAAAGAAAGAAGCATCTGCAACTACAGAGATAAACTGAACACCTCCTCTTGCTGGTACTATGCGCCAACCTTCAGGAAAGGAAAATTTGATGCCAAGTTTTGGGTGATAAAACTTTTGCTTTCTTATCACACCTACCTTTCGTGCACTTCCATAGGTGAGACCATTCAACTTCTCCAAAAACTCATCCGTCTTGATGAATTCATCATAGTCCTTGAGTAATTTTGAAGAGGCACGGATCGCTTCTTCATATCGCGTATCATTGTCAGGATGAGACGACAGAAATCCGTGATAGACCGCTGGTTTTCTATGTTCAAGGCGCGCCTCTTCGATTTCGACACGATCCTTTGCTTTGAGAATTTCTATTGTTTTTAGCATGGCGTCCGGCGAATAACCTGCTTTGGCCATGTATTTCGCGCCAACTGCATCTGCTTCAAGTTCATCTTCACGACTAAATCCTGTCAGTAGTACGCCGCCGAAGAGGTCTCCCAATTGATACATACCAGGCTGTCCGGTGGTGATTGCTAGCACCGTGTTGAGAATATTCATTCCTTTTTGCTTGCCCTGCCTCTTAATCGCATGTTTCTCCGTAACATGAGCAATTTCATGTCCTAGAACTGCAGCAAGTTCCGATTCAGAGTTCATGTGGGTCAACATTCCGCGGGTGATATAGACAAACCCACCGGGCAGGGCAAACGCATTAATCATCTCATCATTGAGTACGGTGAAATGGAACGCCAGATCCGGTCGACTGCTTTCCTTGGCAACCCGTTGGCCAACCATCGAAATATATTCCTGCAAGTCCTTGTCGCGATACAAGCCATAACGCGAGACAATTTTTGGATGCTCTGATGCACCCATCTCGATTTCTTTCTCTTCTGACAGGGCAAAAACCTGCACGCTCACAAGTGCAAGACAGATAATGCCTAACGATCTAATCAATCTCGTCAATTTGAACCTCGTTCTTCCAAGGATGTCTAATTTAGCACAGTCTACCTGTTCTAGTTCCCGGTAGCGGTAATGGCGTTCAACACAGTCAGGATTCAATCCTAGCTGAGTTAACCTGAAATTTAACTGAACCTTGTACGGGTCTATACAAACTCAAATCACAAACTCAAGCCAAAACGATCTCGCGCCAATAGAATCAGAGCGAGAATCGCGATAAGGTCGGATCTACAGATTTCGCAAAATACAGGAAATGCTGCTGAGTTCATCAATGAAATTGAGCAAGAGCCAAAAATTCGTCTACATTCTATTCTACGCACTGTTGATGCCCTTCAGCGCTCATGCATATCTGGACGAAAACCTGTCGGCCAAACTTGATGAGGCATATCTATTTGAGAGCGAAGGAGACTTCGATGCAGCACTTTCTGCCTATTCACAGTTGCTGGACGAGACGACCGCAAATAATGGTGAATATGCCATGGAACTGGTCGATATTCTCATTGGTCTGGGGAGGAATTACAGTGTGCTGGGTTCACCGGATCTGGCAGAAGCTGCTCTGGAACGAGCGCAACACATCGTTCACCGCAATGAAGGTGTCTATTCACCCGGACAGTTCGAAATACTGGAAATTCGTACACGAATTGCCCTGGAGAACAATCAGCCGCTTGTCGCAGACAAACAACAACGTTTCCTTTTCTACCTTGGATCACGCCATTTTGATGGTCTTGATGCGCTTCCTGCCTATCTAAAATTGAGCCGATGGTACCTGGACACTGGTCAGTACCATCGGGCTCGCAGTACATTGAAGAAAGCAATTAACTTGATCCAGGAAAATGATGGTGAGTTCAGCCTATTGCAATTGGAGCCCCTCAGGCTTGTTGCCGAAACACGCAGACTCCAGGGCAATTGTTGCGGCGAAAAATCACTTGGCAAAGCGTTGGATGTTCTAAACCAAAATGATGTTGCACCAGCTGACATCCAGGCCAAAATCTATCTCGAACTCGCCGATGCGTATGGATTTAGAGGTAAAAGTGAAAAAGCAGCAGAACTTTATTCAAAAGCTCAGGCACTAGGATTGGGGAATGGTGACCGGGCACCGGAGTTACTGATTATGTCAAATCGTCTCGATTCACTCAGGCGAACCCAGATGAGAATCTACCAGGTAGAGACGGACCCATTTCACTCAAGTTATAGACAGATCACGCGTAAGTCTGATGAGGAAATGTTGCTAGCAGACCATCAGCCACCACAGTTCTTTGTTGCGGCATCTAGTGAATCTCGATTCGGCGTAAAAATCAAAGATGCACTACAGGTCGCATCATCCACCGAAAAGTTTGAAAATATGACAGGTTCCCCTTTTCAATTCGCGCTTAAACAAGTCAGGAATATCTTACCCGGCTCACTCAGTTCAGAAGAATCTCTTGCCTCTCTATCGATCAGTCTTTCTTTCACGGTTACCGGGGAAGGCAAAATTCGCAATGTTGTCCTGCTAAGCTCCAATGCCCCGGCCAAGCTCAACCGGCTAATGAAAGATGTTATGCACAAGACACGTTTCCGACCGGCGCTGGTTGATGGGCAACCAGAGATTGCGCACAATGTGACCATTACCCAGTCTTTTCCATTGATCAACTCAGGGAGACGCTAAAAAGCCACTATGCGGGATAGTCATCATCAGTTTCTCGGTCTACAAAAGAAGTCTTTGCACACAAGAGCCTTGTTGTTGCTAGTTGCTACCCTGACGTGTGTGACGAGCAACGCCGATGACCAAATTCTCGATTACTTTTTTGACGAGATCAAACTCTCCGATGAAGCAAGTAAACGGAATTTCAATCGACTCAAGGCGCAGCTAGATGGCGGTAGCTCAGAGCGGGCAATCGAACTTGCGGAAGAATTGGTCAATGACAACGAGGCCTATGCGCAAACCCATCCCATTCGATTTGGAAAACTGTTGGGGAATCTCGGTATGTTGCTGTCCGATAGTGGTCAATATGTCGATGGCCTTGCCTCACTCGATGTTGCACTGGATATGATCGAACTGAGAGCTAACCCTTATAGCTCGACTGTGCAGAAGGTGACTCTGGCAAGGGGCATAACCCAGCTTAACCTTAATGACTTTGAACAGGCAGAAGAATCGTTCCGAAGGGCACAACATATTGCCCATCGAACAAGCGGTGTCTACACGCCGAACCAACTTGAGATCATCCACTATCTGACCCGGTTAAAACTGAGTCAGGGTAAATATATGGATGCAGATCAAGAACAGGAATTTAACCTACGTATTAGCGAACAAGCCTATGGAAAAGACAGCGAAGAAATCGTACCTGTACTATTGAACCTGGGCGCCTACTTTGCCTCTCGCGGCGATATGTTGCCCCTCAATAGTTCTCCTGACTTCCGCTACTATCGTGATTCCCTTTTCAGACAGTCATTTAGTCTATACAACCGATCAATAGATATTATCGAGGCGAACCATGGCGTCAGTGATCTGCGGTTAGTGCAGCCGTTGCGAGGGCTTGCAAGGGCTCGACTGCTCCAGAATACCAATCGTGGCGCATCTGAAGACGCCCTTGAACGGGCACTTAGCATCGTCGAAGGCAATCCAGATACAGACGTGCCAGATCGTGTCATGGCCATGATTCATCTGGCTGACATGTACACGATTACCGGTGATGTACGTGCAAAAAAAATATACATTCGGGCCTGGGATGCAATGCAACTGGATGAAACACAGGCACGATTGAGTGCTGAAATTTTCGGCACACCCACCAGACTATACCCGGAGGCAGCGGGCATCCTGTATCTTGCGCGCAGGCCAGATGCGGCATTGGATGGGGCGGTCGAGCTCTATATTGATGTTGCTTATTCCATAAGGGCAGACGGCAAGGTCAACGACATTCGTATGATCGACAAGAATGTTCCAAATTCCCAGGTTCGCTTTATGCGATCACAGCTGGCGGCAACCCGTTTCAGACCAAGAATAATGGACGGTGAACTTGTCCCGACGAAAGATTTAATGATTCACCAGACATACCAGGTCGTCGGAGAGGCAAACAACGTCAATACAGATATCGACCTCGATCAAATTGGCCGTAAAACCTGGCTAGTTCCCGAGAACAAACTCCCGCAACTGACTCGCTAGTCCCTTACAGGCTGCATTGCCCGGTCGAGCGAGTATGGGGATAGGGATAACCACACCGGCAAGATAGGAAGTACCATTCGCCTCGGCACTGATCTCGCCTGCAGAAGTCAGATCGCGTAGGTCCCAGATCGATGCTTCATATTTAGCATCCTGCTCCCAATAGCTCATTCCAAAGCAACCACCACCAAAGGTACTGATCGTGCAGCTCATGGAACCTCCGCTATCGATCGTGACCGTATCGCCATCTATCCATGCGAGATAGCGAACCTTCGATTCATCAATCCTGTTCTGTACACCAGGCTGTGCAAAAAGCTTTCCCAGATCGTCGGCAGTCGTTGGCGCTGTGCGAGGCTCAAACCAGGGATAAAGGCTATCCTTGAATTCTTCTTCAGGGATTAAACGAATGGGTGTGGGCCCTTTTGAGAGAATATTAGCAATGCAGTCAGTAAAGCTTTCCTCCGTCTGATGGTCGTTATAACTCGCACGCCCGAGAATGACCATTGCCTCATCGCTGGCAATGCCGGTGATGGCTTCGCGAGACTGTTCTATCCGTGAGGTTACACACCCTGTGAGTGCCAGCAAACTCACGATCGTCACCGCTCGATTAAGCTGTTGCCCGGCTTTACGCGTGAGGGCTCTAGTCGTGAGGGTTATGCTCATCATTCGTCAGTCGCAGAATTTAGACTTGCCAACCATTCTATCACCTGAGGTTGATTGGCCATTTCGATGGCAATTCGTGCACCGCCATCTCTGATAGCGAGCATCGTCGCCTCACCAAGAGCATCATCCGCTGTGAACGTGCCACCTTCGCTTTTACCATATCCGACGATATTCCAATCGCCGATGATCTCGCCACCTCTATTATAAAGTAAGATCTGGTACTGGATGGATGCGGAATAAAAATTAAGCCCGGATATCGACGGCGTCAGAAAACCATATTTAACGATCCTTGGCACCAACACGCCATCAAGATGCTGCATTTGACCTAATGGGAAAGGAGGTTCTGCGACCTCTTCAACGCCGTAGAACATGCTAGTCAATAAATTCCTGAAAAAAATCAGATTTTGTTCGCCCAGGTTTATATTCCAGGTACCCGCTTCGCCCAGGACCTCCTTATAGCTAAATGTCTTAAATTCGTCTGAAAAATGAACACCAATATTTGCTGGGATTTCAGAAACCAGTGGTGTTGGAACAGTACCAACCACCGTGACATTTGTCGTACAAGCCGACAGGACCAAGGTCACTATCACGGCAAGTAGAACTGTCATCGCATGCCTGGCAGCAGGTAAAGATATCCGGGTTTGATTCATGGAGTGATGTAACACCTCTAGTATTAGTTCTTTAAGACCTTTGTGGGTTCATTTTATTTTCCAAATGAATTTCCCGACTCAATACTAACGACTTCCAATCCAGAATAGTATATGGAGAACACACCGAAAGTAAGCCGGGAACAAAGCACATTCCTGTTTCCGCCATAAATCGTCCTGGAGTTTGCTTCCCATTGAACATTTTGGACCCTATCAGGGTCAAATACCCTGGGAACGTCTGATTAAATTCGGACGCCGAACCGCTCTTTCCGCCAGAACAGCGTTAGCGCCCCGCAAGAAAGCCTCGCGAATTTAAAACGTATTCGCGATTTTCCTTTCGAAACGCTGCCTTGCCCTGACAAAAATATAACGTTAATCAGAGGTTCCCTTGATAAACTATTCTCAACCCGGGGCGATTTATTCAGTTAAACTTCAGGTTACATCAGGAATAATAACAATTATCGATAGCGGGAACCGAACTCATGGGTAAGTCCGTCGGGAAAATCAGATTCTTGGGCATTTTAGCTGTCCTTTTCGTCGTGGGATGCAGCAGTCCAAAGAGGCCCCCGTCTCCGTCATCACCCTCTGCGACACCACCAAGCGCCTCACCACCTAGCGCATCGCCACCAAGCCCACCATCCCAGAGTAGTTCCAAGAGCAAATCTCCACCATCGCCGAGCTCCAGTTCAAGTAAGTCACCACCCAGCCCACCGTCGTCACAGCCACCTCAGCCCAGCCCGTCTATGCCCAGTTCACCGCCGCCGAGCAGTTCTTCCTCTAAAAGTTCTTCTTCTAAAAGTTCACCGTCCCAAAGCTCTCAATCACAGAGTTCTTCCTCTAAAAGTGATTCAAAATCCGCGTCTAAAGATCAGCAACAAGCTGCTCAAGACCTGAAAAAAGCCGGAGACAGAATCGCCCAATCCGGGCAGGACATGAAACAAGCCGGCGCACAATCTTCTAGTGGTGGAGAGCCTTCAGCGG
>CAZAZB010000069.1:11450-12951 GCA_964489485.1 uncultured Pseudomonadales bacterium
AGAGCCTTCAGCGGGAGGAGAAGAATCAGCGGGAGGAGAAGAATCAGCTGCTGGAGGACAGCCCTCTGATCTGCCTGAAGACCCACTCATGGCGCAGGAACAGGGATCAGATGAATCAGACCCACTGCTTCCAGAGAGTGACAGTGCCTCAAACTCGGACTCCGATATCTTTGCTGATAGTGATGCAGAGCCTTCAGCTGACGGAGAGCCTTCAGCTGACGGAGAGCCTTCAGCTAATGGAGAGCCTTCAGCGGGTGGAGAGCTCTCGGCAGGTGAAGAACTGTCAGCCAATGACGAAGACCAGCTAATGGCGGGTGAATCAGGTGGAATGGGGTCTCTGGATGATGAGATTAGAGCGGCTCAGGAAGCACTTGAAGAAGCAGGAATCGCGCTCCAAACAGCCGGGGATCTGCTCGAAAATGCCAGTACAGACGAAGAACTGGCCGCTGCAGGCGAGGCATTGGCCAACGCCCGTATCTCAATCATCGTCGCTGGTCAGGATCTTATCGATGCCGGTGCCGAGATGAGCGATGATCCAGCAATGGACGGCATCTACGGTGAAGCCGAAGATGCTCTTAACGATGCAAATGTTGCCATCGTTATTGCAACTAATACGCTGTTGTCCAGTCGAATAGACCTACCCAAACCTGGAGGAAGCGGCGACAAGGGCGGGCGCATGGGTGAACTGGATCGCGAGCTTGAAGATTCAATGGGTGTCTTCGAAGGTGAAATCCTTGAAGCACGACGGTCAGTGATCGATTCAACACCGCCGCCGACCTCAAATGAGGCAATACCAGGGCCTGTTGTGATGGGCGGTAGTGGTTCTACCGGCGAAGACGAGCCGAGCGATGACCCCGGCATGACACAGTCGGATGATATTCAGCAAGGCAGAATGGAAAAAGGTGACGTTGCCGTGGCAACGACACAGGTCAACAAGCCACCTGAAGACATTCCAGATGCCCAGGGCGATGATATCGTCGCACAGCAGCTACGGGAAGCGGCTGCGTCTGAAAGCGACCCGGATCTTCAAGCAAAGCTCTGGGAGGAATACAAAAGATATAAGGCAGGACTTTAAATTAGAACCCTAAAGCAGGGCCTAAAAATAGGTACCCCGGGCTTTAATGGCTATCTGATAAAAGAATCTGATACCAGAACCTGATCGTAAAACCTGACTGTAAAAGAAGTATGGAGATGATGAGAAATTCAATTCGCAACCATTTGATTCTGGCATTCCTGATGTTTGTCCAGGGCTGTGCAACCACGGAAGTTGTCACAGCCAATTCAACGCCAGCGATACAGTCTTCCGAACAGATTCCATACGAGCTTCTAATGGACATCGGTATTCTTCCGCTCGCCCCCAACATACCACCAGAAAACGAGGACGAATCAAAGAACAAAGTGATACCTGATGTCAGAAATGCTGAATCCAGATTCCTTGCCTATCACTTGAAAGATACCCTCGAACTCACGGGAAACTGGGGTGCAGTTCGGGTTATTCCTG
>CAZAZB010000070.1:0-3206 GCA_964489485.1 uncultured Pseudomonadales bacterium
ATCAATATGACGATCAACCCCAAGGAAAAATAGTTGTCAGATACAGCTCACATACTACGCGCCCAGAATCTTAAGAAAAGCTACCGGGGACAGCAGGTTGTCAAGGATGTCACTCTTTCTGTTGAAAGCGGTCAGGTTGTGGGGCTCCTCGGGCCCAATGGTGCTGGTAAAACAACCTGCTTTTATATGATTGTCGGTTCAGTGCCTCAGGATGAAGGTCGAATCCTGTTTGATGAAATAGACATTACACCCAAACCCATGCATGAAAGAGCCCGGGTCGGTCTAGGTTATCTGCCACAGGAAGCATCGGTCTTTCGTAAGTTATCCGTTTCAGACAACATCATGGCAATTCTGGAAACCAGAGCCGGGTTGACCGCCGGTGACCGTAAAGCGAAGCTTGAATCCCTATTGGGAGATTTTCACATTGGTCACATTCGGGACAATATTGGTATGGCACTCAGCGGTGGTGAAAGGCGACGGGTAGAGATAGCCAGAGCACTCGCCACGGAACCAGCATTTATCCTGCTGGATGAGCCTTTCGCAGGGGTCGATCCTATCTCCGTAAACGACATCAAGCTCATTGTTTCCCAGCTGTCAGAACGTGGCATTGGCGTTCTCATTACCGATCATAATGTGCGGGAAACACTGGATATCTGCGAGAAGGCATATATCGTCAGCGAGGGGCAGATTATTGCAGAGGGTTCAACAGACGTCATCCTGGCAAATGATCGGGTTAGGCAAGTCTATCTCGGCGAAGACTTTAAAATGTAGGTCAAAACCGAAACTAGATGATTCATACCTCATTCACAGCTGCATATGATTAACAAGTTTCATTCCCCATGAACCGTGAGTATTATTAGTCCATGGCAATGAAACCAGCGCTCACGCTCAAGCTGGGTCAACAGTTAAGGATGACCCCCCAGCTGCAGCAAGCTATCAAGCTGCTGCAACTTTCAACATTTGACTTACAGCAAGAAATCCAGGAAGCGTTAGATTCCAATTTAATGTTGGAGGAACTATCGACTGAAGAACAGAATGCGACCGAAGAGCAGGACGTGGCCGATGGACCGACTTCTTTAGACCCGCCAGCGCCTGATGAATACACCGACGCTATTGACCCCAGCGCAGAAACTTCTTCCGACCAGAGCAAAGAAACCAGTCAAACTGAAGACTTTTCTTCTGGCGATGATCTGGCTTCGCTCGATAACCTCGATAATATAGCTTCTGTCGATGATGTTGCACCGCCACTCGATCCGGAGATCGATGGCGAAGCAATACCCGACACCAGCGAGCAGGTAACGTCCGACACCATCGCTGATAACCTACCCGTTGATAGCGTCTGGGAGGATGTTTATGAGTCCATCCTTCCAGCAGGGAATAGCGGCGGCGATGAGAATGATGAAAATTACATCGATACCAGAAACTCTGAACACGCCTCTATTCAGAGCCATCTTTTGGAACAACTTAACCTGCTCAACCTCACAGACTCTGATGAATATATCGCTTTGTCTATTATTGATGGCCTCAATAGTGAGGGTGTACTCACCATTCGACTGGAAGATGTCCTTGAAAGCGCACCCCCTGAATGGGAATTAGAGCTAGATGAAGTCGAGGCTGTCCTTCATTTGATTCAGCACTTTGATCCGATTGGTATTGCAGCGCGTGATTTGCGTGAATGCCTGCTTGTTCAGCTAAAGTCTCTCCCTGAGGAAACACCCTTTCGCAACGAGGCTATTGTCGTTGTCGATCAGCACCTGACTTCTCTTGCCAATAGAGACTATGCTCACATTTCTCGACGGACGCGATTAAAAGATCACGAACTCAAAGAAGTGATCACCCTCATCAAGACACTCAATCCAAGGCCGGGCGACAATATTGCTGTCAGCAGCACCGAGTATGTTGATCCCGATGTCATTGTGACCAAGCAAAGTGGTCGGTGGGTGGTAGAACTAAACCCCAAGTCAGCGCCTCGAATCCGCGTGAATTCTGAATACTCATCGTTGATCAAAAGGTCAGATGCAAGCGACGACAACAACTACCTCAAAAATCAACTTCAGGAAGCACGCTGGTTTATCAAAAGTCTCCAACAGCGAAATGATACGCTTTTACGTGTTTCGACAAAAATTGTTGAATACCAGAGAGGCTTTCTTGAGTATGGTGAACAGGCCATGAAACCCCTGGTTCTCCATGACATTGCAAAAGCCGTAGATCTGCATGAATCGACAATTTCACGAGTAACAACCCAGAAGTACATGCATACACCTGCCGGTGTTTTTGAGCTAAAGTATTTCTTCTCCAGCCATGTTAGCACACACGCTGGAGGCGAGGTTTCGTCCACGGCGATTCGTGCCCTGATCAAGAAACTGGTGGCTGAGGAAAATATCGCCAAACCTTTAAGCGATAGCAAAATCGCAAAACTACTGGCCGAACAAGACATTAATGTTGCTCGCAGAACAATCGCAAAATACCGGGAGTCTCTTATGATTCCCCCATCGAATGAACGCAAGCAGTTAATATGAACATCCAGTTCGGTGCCAAATTATTTCCGTTTTGCATCGACCCCGATGAAACGAATTACCATGATACCAGTCAAATAGATTAGAGGGCTGATGGTATATCTTAGGTCCTATCAATCTAGGTCTTGCAACTCTAGGTCTTGCAAAACTAGTTCTTGTAAATCTAGGTCTGGTAAATCTAGAAGGAAAACGAAGACGGTCGTCACTACAATGACATTGTTGAATTGAGGAGAAACCATATGCAGGTAAATGTTAGCGGTCATCATATCGACGTAACTGATGCACTTAAGAGCTATGTGACATCCAAACTGGAGCGCCTTGAGAGGCACTTTGATCGCATTACTAACATTAACGTCATCTTGAGCGTGGAGAAACAACGGCAGAAGGCCGAGTCAACCATCAGGGTCAGCGGAGGAGAAATATTTGCCGATGCCGAGGAAGACGATCTATACGCCGCTATTGATTCGATGACAGACAAACTGGATCGCCAGTTGATCAAGAAAAAAGAAAAAAATGCAGATCGGAAGCACCGCGTCGCAAGTCGCTAAGCGATCCGCTATCCGTATTATGTTCTGAGCGAAATCGGGGCCAACGTCGAACCACGACAAGAAGGGTCCAGAACCGAGATAGGCTAGCCCTGAGATGAGTTAGTTTTGGAATAAGTTGGTTTTGGATTAAGCTGGTTTTGGA
>CAZAZB010000070.1:3306-12949 GCA_964489485.1 uncultured Pseudomonadales bacterium
CCCTGAGATGAGTTAGTTTTGGAATAAGTTGGTTTTGGATTAAGCTGGTTTTGGAATAGGTTAGCTCTGATGTCGCTTAGAACCGAGCTTCGTAAGATCCCTGCCAAAACCACTATTCAAATTTATTGTTGAATAGTTGCCCAGCGAGGCTGCACAGAATTGTCCATGCCGCTATAATGCTACAACTTGCTGTTACTAATATTTGTTCAATGAACGTGGAATCCATACTCACCTCAACTCGCACCTTTTGTCATCTGGAAGCTTCAAGTAAAAAACGTGCGATCGAAAAAGCGGCAACCCTCATTGCTGCATCTGAATCCTATCTCGATGCAGGGGAAATTTATACAAATCTGATCGCACGCGAGAAACTAGGTCCTACGGCGCTTGGCAATGGCATCGCTCTACCGCATTGTCGTTTGCGAGGAACCACTGAAATCATAGGCGCTCTGTTCACCCTGAGTACGCCGGTGGATTTTGGCGCGATGGACGATATCCCCGTCAGCATCATGTTTGCACTGTTGGTGCCCGAGAAGGAAATCAACAACCATCTTCAGGTAATGGCGATGTTGGCGCAAAAATTTGACACTGAAGCGTTTCGTCATCGACTCCTGACTTCTTCGAATGCAGCGGAATTATATAGTCGAGCAATTGTAGAGGTCGACTCGTCAAGCCCCTCCTGAGGAGTATCATTCGCTTTAAAGGCTAGCGAAGACCCAATACAATCAAGACAATTCGAGCTAAACGCTTCACTATCAGGCAAGACTAATATGCAGGCGTGACCCCATGATTTCACTCATCATTATCAGCGGTAGATCTGGTTCAGGAAAGAGTACAGCACTCCATGTCCTGGAAGACATGGGTTACTACTGTATTGATAACCTACCGGCAACTTTGCTGCTTCCCCTTGTGCAACGACTCTCCAGGAATGAAGCCATTAACAGCGTCGCTGTTAGCATCGATGCAAGAAATCTCGCTGAGGATCTCGCTGAGTTTCCCAGTGTTGTACAATCTTTTAATGAAGATGCCGTCACTACTGTCGTTAATATAAAGGTCGTGTATCTTGACGCTGCCGGGCCATCCCTGGTTAATCGCTTCAGCGAAACACGCAGAAAACACCCACTAACGGACAAAAATCGCGACCTGCGTGATGCCTTGGATTATGAACGAGAGCTACTTGTACCCATCGCCAACCTTGCCGACCTCACCATTGATACAACCAACCTGACAATTCACGAACTGAGAGATCTCATCAAGTCGCGAGTCGCCCAGGTGAGCCATGAATTCGCTTTGTTATTCCAATCATTTGCCTATAAAAAGGGAGTACCGGTTGATGCAGACCTGGTCTTTGATGTTAGATGTTTGCCAAACCCTCACTGGAAGCAAGAACTTAGAGCATTTACCGGGCTGGACGATTCAGTACAGGCTTTTCTCGATGGCCAGGAAGAGTTTGTTGAGATGTTCAACGATCTCATGCATTACTTGCAAAAATGGCTGCCCAGATTTGAAGCCAACAACCGAAGTTACATGACCATCGCCATCGGTTGCACGGGCGGCCAACACCGTTCCGTCTATATTTGTGAGAAGCTGCGGCGACACTTTTCGCCACAGTGGCAGAATGTACAGATTAGGCATCGCGAACTGGACAGGATTCATGTAAAAACAACATAAGAACCCGAACGATATAAGCGGCGAGCAGATTCACCTTGATCAAGAAGACAATCACAATTCAAAACAAACTCGGACTTCATGCAAGGTCCGCGTCAGCGTTTGTCAAAACAGTTTCCTCCTTCGGCTCATCTGTCTCCGTAACAAATAAACATGCCACGGCCAATGGGAAAAGTATCATGTCTATGATGATGCTTCAGGCTGGGCTTGGAACCGATATCGACCTGACAATAGAAGGAGAGGACGAGCAGGATACACTCTCCGCCATCATATCCCTGATAAATAATAAATTCGGCGAAGAAGAGTAGCCTGATTCCGAATGGAAAAAGAAAACTCCCCAGGCATAGTCTCTCCAGCCCGCCGCCTTCAGGCTATCCTGGATGCTGGAAGCTACAGTCAAATTCAGACTCTCATGAAGATATTGAAGCCAGCAGATGTTGCTGCGCTACTGGCATCTTCACCCTCGGCCGAACGAAACATCATCTGGAATTTTTTTAACGAAGCGCTACAACGCGAAATTATCTCGCATATCGATGAAGACATTGTTTCTGACCTCATCGGTGACAAGTCTGCAGCGGAAATTGTTCAACTACTGGAAAATGTCGAAGCGGATGACGACCTTACCGATATTTTGCAACACCTTCCAGATGCCCTGACAGCGCAAGTCTTGCAATCTATGGATGCCACCGACCGGGCCAGGGTCGAAAATCTGTTATCTTTTCCCGAGGATACAGCCGGTGGGCTGATGGCAACGGACATCATTTCAGTTCGTGCAAGGGTTACGGCAGATGTTGTTCTCCGTTATCTGCGGCGCCATAGTGAGTTACCGCCAACGACTGACAATCTTTTTGTCGTCAATTCCAGGGAAGAATATATGGGCCTGCTTCCTGTCACAACATTACTCGTGTCAGAACCAGCGCTTACTGTGCGTGAAATGATGAACGAGGACGTTAAGCCGATTCCGGCGCTGATGCCAGAGGGTGAGGTCGCCGCAATATTCAAGCGCTATGACCTTGTCTCAGCACCCGTTGTGGATACAGAAGGGAAGTTGATCGGACGAATTACGATTGACGATGTAGTAGATGTCATCGTAGATGAAGCTGATCACTCTCTCCTGGGCATGGCTGGGTTGACAGAAGAAGAGGATGTCTACGCACCGATTATCCGAACTGCTCGCAGTCGAGCTGTCTGGTTAGGTGCCAACCTGGTTACCGCGTTCATCGCCTCTGCCGTCATCAACATTTTTGAAGAAACTATCGTCAAGGTTGTCGCACTTGCGATCCTGATGCCGATAGTCGCAAGCATGGGTGGTGTCGCTGGTAGCCAAACACTGACACTTATGATTCGAAACATGGCACAAGGACAATTATTTGAAGGCAATCAACGTTGGCTACTCAATCGTGAACTCGCCGTTGGCGCTTTAAACGGCGTTTTTTGGGCGCTGGTTGTGGCCGTTATTGCAGCGTTGGTCTTTCAGGACACACTACTCGGCGCCATTATTGCGTTTGCCCTTTTAATCAACCTCGTTGTGGCGGCACTTGCCGGCGCACTACTACCCACCACACTCAAATCTATGGGAATCGATCCTGCTATTGCGGGCACTGTGGTTCTTACCACCATCACCGACGTGGTAGGCTTTATGTCCTTTCTTGGGCTCGCCTCCATTTTTTATCGTTGATCACGGGAATGTTTATTTAATGAAAAGTTTTCAGGAAACCGAGGAGGATTTACCGAGCAAATCCCAGCTCAAACGTGAAATGATCGCTATGCGCGAAATGGGTGCCAGACTCGTCAACCTCACCGATGAACAAATTGCGCCATTAACGGATCCGAAAATTCTCGGCGCAATACAGGAGTGCCGCAGAATAACGAAAGGAAATGCACGGAAGCGACAAATTGCATATATCGGAAAACTGCTGAAAACAACCAATATAGATGATCTGAAGAATCTGATTGACCGTTATGACGCCAGCAGCAAACATCATCTCCGACAGTTCCATCAGATAGAGAACTGGCGAGAACAGCTCATTGAGGGCAATTTTACTGCCCTTGATGAAATTAGTGCTGAATACCCAAACCTCGATCGGCAGGTGCTAAAACAATTGGTGAGGAAAGCAACCCAAGAAAGATCTGCCCAGAGTAACCTACAAGAACCGGGGGCACCGATTCATTTTCGCAAATTATTCAAGTACTTAAAATCGCTCTCAGATTCAAAACCGATGAGCAGCGACACCTGAAGAGTTCAGGCTTGTCGCTCAGCTTTCTAGCAGGTCTCTGAAAAAGTACTTGTTGGCACTCTGCTAGAGAGGTATTTTTCGCTGTTTGTGGACTGGCATATTGCGCCTGATTTCCTCCAACCGGGCAAAATCGAGATCAACCATCAGCACATCCTCCCCCAAACCGGCCTCAGCCAAAACAGTTCCCCAGGGGTCCACAACCATGCTATGACCGTAGGTTTTTCTACCCGATTCATGATCACCACCCTGACATGAAGCTATGGTGAAACAGAAATTCTCAATGGCTCGACTACGCATTAATACTTTAAAATGAGCGGCGCCCGTCGTTGCCGTGAAAGCCGAAGGTATTGTCAGGCTCGTCGCCCCTTGAATCGCTAGTTTGCGATAGAGCTCCGGGAATCTAATGTCATAACAAACACTTAACCCAACTCTGCCAATTGGGCTATCTATGTATGTTAGGGATTCCCCTGCCTCAAATGTTTCAGATTCCATGTAGCGACCATGATTGTCATTAACTTCGACATCAAACATATGGATCTTGTCATAACGGGCGACTTGCTCCCCAAGTTCATTAAAAACCAGAGAGGCTGCTCTGACTCTCGGCGCGTCGACGAGTTCAATTTGGTTACCAGACCCGACTTCATGCGCAATGGTGGGTAGCGTTCCCGCAAAGATCCAGCAAGCTCTTTTCCGTGCCAGAGAAGCAAGATAGCACCTGATAGGTCCTGACTCGCTGTCCTCCAAAATCCCAATCTCTCTCGGATTTGAATGGCCGAGCGCCGCGAAGTTCTCTGGAAGAAATATTGCTTCAACTTCTTGATCAATCGTCGCTACCAGGTTTGACAGTGCCGTCAGGTTTCTACCCACATCCACACCACTAACCATCTGTATTACTGCAATACGATGACTCACGTTATTGATTTCCAGTTCCAGTCTCTTGTTCGAGTGGCAGCTCGCTCACATTTTCCTCTCCATCCCCGGGCCTACCGGTACCAGCTTCGGTCGACTCGCGTACATTGTCATCAAAAAATGTGATGAATTTAATCGTCGGCTCTTCAATCGTACCTGTCACCTCATACTTGGCACTTGTCATTGTGTTGATCTGGTCCTCAAAAACTTTCTGCGCTAGAAACACACCCGCTCCTACCAGCGGACCGGTAAATATTGCACTGTATGCGGCATACCAGGGAAGATTCTTACCCACTGGCAGTGTCACAACAACATCGCCACTGATCTCCCTGGAATTCAAGTCTGCCCTGCCTCCAACTTTAAAATTGCTACCCGCACTTTTGATAAGAAGAGGTTCCATGATCTCGATAATCCCCTTATCGAAACTGGCTTTTCCTTCCATTCCATTAAAGCTATAACCTTTATCAACGACATCGGAAAAGTCTAGTGTCAATCTTTTACCCAGTTGGCTGAAGTCAAAAATTCCCAATAATTTCAGTGCAGCTGTACCTGTTTCTGCCTGAACAAATCGCCCCTCCCCGCCCTCTATCAATACCGACCCTTCTACGGTTTCCAGCTCGACCATTGCAGGCGAGCCAGACCAACCAAAATTGGAAGTCAGAACAAATTCTTTTCCCTCCACACTCGACGCATAGCCCCATTGTTCAAGCATAACGCCAAGATCTTTAACCAAAACAGGGCCTTCGAAACCTGAATAGTGAACCCCATCAGAATATGTCCAATAAGCGTGCGAAGGTTCGGCAAGTTGCATTCCTTTAACGTCAGCCCGGAGTTGATAGAAGTCTGCTCCATTCTCGTTGGGTCGGAATTGAAACTGCCAACTTCCGTAGGCCTCACCATCGACCGTTAACTCACGTGTGGAGAAGTCTATCGGCAACATTTCTTGTGGAACTACATCAGCGAAGGGATCTGCAGCAAAAGTAGATTCACCTTCTTCCTCAAAAAATCTAAGGTAATCCAGACGAATATTAATGGGTTCGTCACCATCCTTAACCAATACTTCACCAAAGAGGTTCACATTATCTAACCTGGCTAGCCAGGCATTATTTTCTCGCGTAATTCTGACTTTGGTGTTAGGCAACTCCATTGTATAGACATCTAGCATGGCGACATTCAGGTTGATTGCGTCAAGCTTGTTTGCGATTTCTGATTCGATGGCGACATCAGAAACCTGATCAAGTTTTTCAATAAAGGTATCCCATTCTTCATAGTTTGCGAACGCAATATTACCTGAGACATTAAGGTCTTCGTAATTGACCTCGGATACTTCATCCACCCCGAAGACCAATTGCCCACCTATCACAATCCCTTCATCCACTTTCAATGCCGCCCTCACTTGTTCGCCGAGTTGAAAATCGAGCTGAAAGCCAGAATCCAGAGTCGTCTGCTGATAGAACAGCGACATCTCTGTATCTTTGGAAACTTTCTTCATGGGTAACGGCATGTCGATGCTTACACCTTTTAAATTAGACCTGGCTACGACATAGCTTGGATCATCAACGCTGCCGAACGGGATATGAATCTCGGCGTTATAATCCATTACTCCTTCAGCGGTCGTGAGCAAGGTCTGGGCTGACCATTGTTGCAGGTCTCTCATATCAATCTTGCCCACTGCATCTATCTTGATTTCGCCGCCATCATTAACCAGCTCACTCTCAATACTCCCGATGACGGCTTTTCCAAACAAATCTGCCTTCACCCCTTCGGCGGACACACCAGCTAAGTTTTGGTAACGAACTGATCCATCAATATTATGTAAAGTAATTTCGTACTCAGGCATCGTGACATCATTACCTTTGAGATCGACACTAACATCAGAAAAAGTCTCTTCACCTGTTCGAGCACCAATGGGAATTTCGATGGTAGCAATAGCATTAATGACGCCTGTTCCAGACCAGAGTTCTGCAAAATGGCTGGTTGCAGTCGCAAGTGGCGTTTCATTTAAAAGCCGAATACCATCAGACATGGGTCCTTCTAGCGAGCCTTCGATATGGATTGTGTCTATCCCTCCTGTATCAGGGATAAGCACTTCAACCATCGCCTGCTTAACCTGACTCATCATGATAGAACCGATGGCATCGTTGGAATATACGCCATGGTTATTGATATAGATTGTCGCCTGGAGATTCGAAATCATCGGCCACTCTTCGTCATAGTCGAGCCTGGTGTCCTCAACTTTAAGATACAGCTCATAGATCTTTCGAACCTTTGGCGCCCCTCTGAATAAGGAACCGTGAAACAAGAGAGCGGTTTCACTGGCTGTTCCCGTGACGACAGCCTTCTTCAGCCACACAAGAAAATCTTCAGACAGAGTGTTCGGCAGAAACCGACTTGCCGAAACCAAATCAGCGTTATTCACGCCGATTATCAAGCCCCAGGTCTGGTCGTCCCTCTCCTTGGGCAGTTTGACATGGACTTTCCCATAGCCGGATAACTCACCGTTGATAAGCTCTATCAGTCCGCTGTTAAGGTGAAGAACACCGTCTGTTAGTCGATAATTGACTCTTCCGCGGGTGGATTCAAATGGCCAGGAAGCCGGAAACATCGAAGCAAAGTGCAAATCGAACTGGCTATTATTTATGTCCATATAGCCACGGTCAGGTCTAAGGGAAACAAACCCATTCAATGAACTAATGGCAGGCGCTCCCAGATAAGCTTCGATCGAAACCTCCCGGATATTGCTGGTAATCTTAACTTCTGCCTGATCCGCCTTTAGGTCAACTACAAATATGCTGTCCTCGACCCGGCCCCCGGGATTCATCGCCTTAATTGCAGACTGTCCTCTTTCAGGAATGAAACCCAGACGCTTGTTTAGTTTTATCGCAGAGTGCGTAAGTTCCCCAAGGTCTAACAGAGGAATAGTCCCCGCCATTAGATAACGATCATTCTGCTGTTCTACCACCAGGTTCAGATCTCGAAACTCAATCCGGTCGTTTCGATATTCAAAACTGGTCTCCGGTAGAAAGATCTGGAATCCTTCTTCGCGCGTCGAACCTGACAATTTGAAAAGTGTAGATGCTGCTTCAACCAGGTCGCGCTTGCCGTCGCTACCGGCCAGTTCAATTTGGCGGGCATCAAGATCACCAATCAGGCTGTATTCCTCATTAGCATACTCTAGCCAAAGATCGGCTTTCATTTGAGCGGATACCAGCCTGAAATCACCAAACACTGGCTCCTGCATGAAATCGGTTAACTGGACCTGCGGCATCTTGAAGTAGATGCTAGCAACCAGTTTCTCCGGGCTTTTTAGTTCGCCCGTGTACTCGCCCGTTAGGTAAATCTTGTTCTGCTTGGAGTCTCCACCCTCTGTGACCTTTTGAACCAACAGCGGAAATGAAAGCACCCTGTCTTTGCCAGACCTGCGCAGTATCAGTGCTGTGTCTCCTTCACTACCGATATGGTATTCAGAGCCTATGCTGTTTACATTGAGATCCAATCCTTTAAGACTCAATTCTTCGACATGAGATAACAAATCAAGAATTTGACTCGTGTCAAACTTTTCACCACCGGATGGTAGACCCAACACTACCCACCGCTGGTCATCCCTCTGTTGGATCGTTATATTCAATCCGCTAACCATCACTTCCGTTAATATGGGTGTCCTTTCCAGGAAGCTATATAGAGAACTCATCCTGAAAGATACCGCCCCCAGCTCGATGGCGGGATTATCAATTGGGCCAATGACCAGCCGGGTGATTGTTATGGACGGATCAATGCGCCTCCAACTGCCCTTCAATTCACCAATATATACATCGGTCCGTAAGGACGTTTCAAGTAAGGCAACAAAGTCTTCGCGAAAAAAATCGACGGCATTGACCGCAATGCGACCGACACTCACATAGAAGGCTGAAAGAATAAGCGCGCCGAAAAGCAGGAAGCTTGCTCCCTGGCGAATATACTTTCTGCTGCGGCTCACAACCACTTAACGCTATCCTTAATCAATCGGTGCCTGGAAATGTAAATTGCTGCGGTTCTCCAACGGGGCTTGGTTATTCGCAAGAATTCGCTTCATATTTCTAACATATTGAGTGGGTTGCTCGTATTGCCTGATAACACGACTTTCTGGAAAGCAACTAACCAGTGTCATTTGAAACCAATACAACATCATATTGCTCCTGGCTGTAGCTTGTTTCCACCTGAAAACGAATCTTCGCACCCAGTGCCGCCGATAGATCACGGATACAATCTGCATCTTCATCCAGCAGCCGGTCAACCACACTCTGCGATGCTAGAATTAAACAACCATTCCTGAAATCAATGGCTTTACGTTGAATTTCCCGAAAGATTTCAAGGCACACACTTTCAGCTGTCTTGATAAATCCCCGCCCATTGCAAATCTCACATGGCTCACACACCATTTTCAACAGGCTCTCGTGTGTTCTTTTACGTGTCATTTCCACCAGACCGAGCTTAGATATCTCCGTAATATTCCATTTGACCCGGTCCGTTTGTTGCCCTTTCTCTAATGTTCGCAACACCTGTCGCTTATGCTCCTCATTGATCATGTCAATAAAATCAATGATCACGATCCCGCCGATATTCCGAAGACGTAGCTGCCTCGGAATAGCGGCAGCTGCTTCCAGATTTGTTCTATAAATTGTTTCTTCAAGATCTTTTCGGCCCACATAGGCGCCGGAATTCACATCTACGGTGGTCATCGCCTCCGTCTGATCAACCACAAGATAGCCACCAGACGTGAGTGGAACAGTTCTATCCAGCGCAGCAACGAACTGAACTTCCAGATTATGGGCAGATCGGAAGAGCACACATCA
>CAZAZB010000071.1:0-12891 GCA_964489485.1 uncultured Pseudomonadales bacterium
GATGTCAAACGTACGCCAACTATTTTTAGATCAGGGAAATTGTCTTTCATTTTATCGAATTGATTGAGCCGTTCCTGATCACAAACTAATATCTTTGGTTCTGAATCCTTCAGTCCATACTCAAGTTCATCATCGATCCACCAGGCATTCAATCCTACGGCTGTTACTCCGCTGGCGACACATGCCCAGTAGGTGAGTAACCATTCCGGATAATTTCGCATGGAGATAGCAACACGGTCGCCTGGCTCAACGCCATTTTTCTTGAACCAGTTAGCGATCGAAGCGACATCGCGATGTGCCTCTTCATAGGTCCAGCGTTCATCGCCGTAGACAAGATAATCGTTGCCGCCGTGCGGCGCGGAGGCAAGCCACAGTTCTCGTAAACTGGGCGGTGCGCTTTTAAAAACACGCATGGGTGCGCCGCGCACTTCAATTTCTGTAACATGGAAGGGTGAGCCTTCAGCTATCAATTCTTGCCAAACTTGTTCTAACGCTTTATACATAAGTTGCTGTATCCATTGTGAATCAATCTGCGTGTATCGCCTGAAAGGGCTAAGATAGGGATTCTCCATTCTGGATGCAAATTCTTTGCGTATAACATTCTATATCTATGCTATTCGCTGCGATTAAAAAGTTCAGGTGAGCAATATGTTGGAAGGACTAAAAATCATTGATGCCGCTTCTTTTCTGGCAGCGCCGGGGGCAGCGACGATTATGGCGGACTACGGCGCTGATGTAATCAAGGTCGAAGCGCCCAATGGGGATGGTCATCGGCTGTTACATGGTAACTACCATCATGACTACAACTGGTATCTGACCTCCCGAAACAAGCGCGATATCAGTATTGACCTGCGTAAAGACGAAGGCCGCTCTGTCCTGCATCGACTGATTGATGGTGCAGATGTACTCATTATTAATTTCCGCGAAGATCAAATAAAGAAATATGGACTTGAATATGATGTTCTCAAACAGCGAAACCCAAGGTTAATTTATGCGCAGCTAACGGGCTTCGGCACGGTGGGACCGGACAAGGACCGACGAGGCTACGACATTACTGCCTGGTGGGCCCGCACGGGCATTATGGATCTTATTAAGCCTCATGGTGATGCGCCGACTTTTCCGGTGGGGGGTGTGGGTGACCATGCTTCTGCGATGACCTTGTATGGCGCCATTATGATGGCGCTTTATCAGCGCGAAAAGACCGGGGAAGGCAAGTATGTCTCCACGTCACTGGTGGCCAATGGTTGTTGGTCGAATGGTATGCACTTGCAGGGTGCCATTGCCGGTTATGACCTGGGGGCGATCCTTGATGAAAAAGGATATCGAAGCCCATTTTCAATGATTTACAAGACACGTGATGATCGATTTATTGTCATGGTTGCCCCCAATCCAATGAAAGATTGGCCATTGATCGCCCGGAGCCTTGGACATCCTGAATGGGTTGACGACGAGCGCTTTCAAACAATTCGCGACATCATGCAGCTAAGGGATGAGGTCAGGGCGTTATTTGCTGATGCAGTGGCCGCTAAGAATTTGAGCGATATTTGCATCGCAATGGATAAGGAGAATCTGACCTACGAGGTGATAGAAAAGATTTCAGAAGTGGTTCAGGATGCCCACCTGATCGAGAACAAGGTCATTATTCCCACTGATTCTGAGAACCCTGACTATCAGTGGACAGTTGCTAATCCCATTCATATCCAGGGTGAAGAACACAAGAGACCAGCCGATGCCCCGTTTATTGGGCAACATACGCGGGAGATCATGCTGGAAAACGGATATAGCGAAGAAGAAATAGCAGCCCTTGCAATGGATCGCGCGGTCGTGATTCCTGACCCTGTCAGCGGACATGGCTAGTTATTACGGGCTGGTTGGGGATGCCTGACCCCTGATTCCCGAATATTTTTAGACGAGGATCAAATCAAAGCTTGCTCATGGTTGTATTGGTGTTATAGTAATGTATAACACCAAATGACCAGTACACCGAAATGGTTGCAAGCAATGGATATTAACTGGAACGAAAAGGATCCGATCTACCGCCAGCTACATGATCGGCTGGTGGAGATGATCCTTGAAGGTGTCTACCGAAATGGTGATGTACTACCCTCGGTTCGCCAGATTTCCTCCGATCACAGGATTAATCCCATTACCGTGTCCAAGGCGTTCCAGCTTCTGGTGGATGAAGGTGTGGTTGAAAAAAAGCGTGGTCTTGGCATGTATGTGATGACCGGAGCGAGAGAAAAGCTGACTGCAGATGAGAAGAGCCATTTTATGAAAGAAGAATGGCCTCGTATTGTAGAGAAAATAGAGCGTCTGGGTTTGTCTGTAAATGAGTTGTTGTTGGTAGGAGAGGCGAAATGAGTCTAATTGTTCAGGCACGAGGCATGTCAAAAAGTTTTGGCAATTTCGAGGCGCTAAGAAATGTCAGCTTTGATATTGAAGCCGGTTCAATCGTCGGTTTGATCGGACCCAATGGTGCCGGTAAAACCACCACCCTGAAAGCACTCCTCGGCTTAACCAGCTTCGAAGGTGAGCTTCAGGTCATGGGTCAAGACCCGAGACAAGGCCGGCACAAGGTGATGGAAAGAGTTTGTTTTATTGCCGATGTGGGCGTCTTGCCCAGATGGCTAAAGGTCTCTGATGCCATTGACTATATAGAGGCAGTACACCCAGGTTTTGATCGAGATAAGGCGGAAGCCCTGCTTAAAGAAACAAAAATTTCACATCACCAGAAGGTTAGGCAGTTGTCCAAGGGTATGGTGACGCAATTGCACCTGGCACTTGTCATGGCAATTGATGTTGATTTGCTCGTTTTGGATGAGCCGACCATTGGATTGGATATTCTCTACCGCAAGACTTTCTATGAGAGGTTGCTCAATGATTATTTCGACCACAATACGAGCATTGTCATCAGCACCCACCAGGTAGAAGAAATTGAAAGCCTGCTGACGCATCTGATTTTTATTGATGAGGGTGAAATAGTGCTCAATTCTTCAATGGAAGAGCTTCCAAAAATTTATGGAGAGGTGCTGGTTGCGCCGGACGATATAGAGATGGCCCTGGAATATTCGCCAATCCACGCCCGGGATATGCTCGGCAAGCGCAGCATGATATTTGAGAATGTCTCTCGCGCAACACTCGAAAAATTGGGGGAAGTTCACACCCCTAGCGTGGCTGACCTGTTTGTCGCCAAGATGCAGAGGAGATAGCGCCATGAACCAACTGTCCATACTTGTGAAGCGAGAATTTTGGGAACACCGAAATACCTTCGTTGTACTCCCCGCGGTGATTAGCGCGTTCTTTATTCTGGTCATGGTGTCCTTATTCCTGGCATCAGACATTGGCGGTATATCCGCTCATATCTCCATTGATGGTGACAACGGCTCAGAAGAGTGGCGCCTTGATGCGGAAGATGCATCTATCAGTGATGGTATCGGTTTTTTGTTTTCTGGATTACCGAATATGTCGACGGAGGAGCGTGAACTGCAGATGTACAAGATCTACCATAGCTTGTCACTGCCATTTTTCATTGTGCTGACATTTGTCGTGTTTTTCTATCTGATTGGCTCGCTCTATGAAGACCGTAAAGATCGAAGTATTCTATTCTGGAAGTCGCTGCCTGTGTCTGATACCCACACGGTACTGGCAAAGCTTGCAACCGCGTTGGTTGCTGTGCCCGCGGTATACCTTGTCTTTTCTGGCGTCGTTCAGTTGTCCTTATTGCTTGTCGCCTCGATCGCCGCCCTTGGGCATGATACCCCCATCTTCGAAATGCTCTGGGCACCCTCCAATCTTGTTGGACGCTGGTTTGTCGATATCGCCTATTTGCTCTTGCAGGGTGTGTGGGGATTACCCTTCTATGGCTGGGTGATGCTGGTCTCAGCGTTTGCGAAGAGCGTCCCACTTGCCTGGTGTATTGGTATTCCCATTGGCGTGTCGGTTGTCGAACGGTTGTTCACACAGGGTAGCGGCATGACGACCTGGCTTGTGCACCATGCAACGCCAACGCCCTATTCTGCTGACAGAGTCTTATCGCTGTCTGACATTACGCGCCATCTCGTCAATCTGGATACGCTCATTGGTGTTGTTGTTGGCGCCGCGTTCATTACCGCTGCCATATGGATGCGAGGTAAGGCAGATGAAATATAAAGTGCTCGTTTTGATGTTGGTACTTTTTAGTACAGGATGTGTACGGGTGGATGCGGGAAACAGTCTTCCGACTTTTGGTGAACAGATACTCGATCTGGTGACAGCGCATGAAAGTGGTGTCATTTCTGATGATGAATTCAAGGTGTTGCGAGGGAACTTGATTCGGTCATTTGGGCGTTAACGCAAGTTGATATGATTCACCTCAACAAATCCGGCGCAATGCTCCAGATCCTTCCTGCATTGATAAACATCCAGGTTATTAGAGCCAATGTAGTTTTTCAACCAACCCTCACATCAGGTATGATAGTCAGTCAGAGCTAACGAGGGTGATCTGATGACACTACTAATCGTGAGTTGTATCGCGTTTCTGGCGCTACACATGGGTATTTCCAGTACGCCACTTCGAGGCATGTTATTAGGTGCACTCGGTCAGAAAGGTTATCTCGGTTTCTACTCTCTCCTGTCCCTGGCATCTCTCGGAGCGATGATCTACGCTTATGGTGGCCTTGCACACACGGATTTTGTCTGGGCGCCTAATCCCATCGGTTACAAGATAACCAAACTGTTGGTATTGCTGGCCATCGTGTTGCTGGTCATGGGTACCATGACGAAGAATCCCACAGCGGTGATGATGGATGATGCCATCAACCAGGACTTAGCCGGCATTCTTAAGATTACTCGCCATCCAACTCAATGGGCGATCCTGCTCTATTCAATCGGGCATCTCATTGCCAATGGTGACAAGGCATCTATCGTTTTGTTCGGCACCCTGGCGATTATGTCAGGCGTTGGTATGGTGGCTATGGATGCAAGAAAGAAGGCTAATGCCGATGAAAAATGGCAGGCGTTTTACAACCAGACATCAGCTGTTCCATTCGCGGCCATAGCCTCAGGCAGGACCAGTTTGAAATTATCCGAGCTGAACTGGGTTGCCGCGGCCATTGGTGTTGCACTCTACGGTAGTATCTACTGGTTACATGACATGGTGAGCGGCGGTACGAGCCTTTTTTAAAGATGAATTCAAACTAACCTCGATCCTGTGAGAAGTAGCTGCTTAACAATCAATAAAAACCGGGACTTATATCGAAAGATATTCGAAAGATATTCGATAGATATCGATGGACCGGAAAGAGCAGTCGTCCAGTATTCGCCCAATATGTCAGTGTAAAGTGGTCCCGCTTCCGTCGGGCTCACACTTCTTGTCGTTCTGTTGAGCAACCGCACACCCAGACGAATTTCCAGAATACTTGTTTGTTTGCGAATGGCAGAGGGAGTAAGCCTCAGACATTTCGCGGTTTGCGTGAATTTCTGGTGTTTATGACTCCGGGAAAAGTCTGAGTGTATCAATACGCGCCGTAGGTGGATGTTCCTTTCCTGCTGATGATTACTGAATGTATGAACGCTGGTAATGGCAAACGTGAGAATAAAGCTAAACTAAACTTTAGTCACCGTGTAAAATTGCCCGCTTTCTATTTGTCGATATAACTCGAGCCAACTATGCACAAGATACTCACACTGAACAATATTTCTGAAAAAGGGCTGGATAAATTCCCGCGCGCACAATATGAACTCGGATCAGAGATCGCCGATCCTGAAGCCATCCTTGTGCGCAGCCACCAACTGGCACCGGAAGATTCAACGCCGTCCTTGCGAGTTGTGGGCAGAGCCGGTGCTGGTGTCAATAATATTCCGGTCGCGGATTACACAGAGAAGGGTATTGTTGTTTTCAATACACCGGGTGCTAACGCTAATGCCGTTAAGGAACTTGTGATGGCTGGGTTATTGCTCTCATCAAGAGGCATCGTTCAGGGCATTGATTATGTGAACAGTCTGCATGATCACACGGACAAGGCGGCACTTAACAAGCTGGTAGAAGCAAGTAAGAAACAATACAAAGGCAGTGAGCTGAAAGGAAAAACGCTCGGTGTGCTTGGCCTGGGTGCTATTGGTTCCATGGTCGCTGAAATGGCGTTACAAATGGAGATGCAGGTGCTCGGATATGATCCAGCTCTGTCTGTTGATGCAGCATGGCGCCTGTCGCGGCGGGTGCAGAAGATGGAAAATATGCAGGCGATGTTCGCCAGAGCTGATATCGTCACCTTGCATGTACCTGCACTCGATGCCACACGCGGTATGATTAATGACGAGTCTCTTGGGTACTTCAGGGAAGGCGCGATTTTGTTGAACTTTGCGCGGGGAGAACTGGTTGATACTGATGCGATCAGTGCGTCATTGGAAAGCGGCAAGTTAGCACAGTATATTTCTGACTTTCCGACGCCTGGACTCATCGGCAAACCGGGCGTTGTTTCCACGCCTCATTTGGGCGCCAGTACCGCAGAGGCAGAAGAAAACTGCGCCATGATGGTGGCGGACCAGGTCATTGATTTTCTTGAGAATGGCAACATCCGTAACTCGGTCAACTTTCCGAATCTGGTGATGGATCGCAATGGATCAGGTTATCGGATTGCGCTGGTTAACAAAAATGTACCTAGAATCCTGGGATCTGTTCTTTCCATTCTGGCGGACAAGAACATTAATGTGATCGATATGTTGAACAGGAGCCGTGATGAAATAGCGTACAACATTATCGATATCGAGTCCGAACCAACATCGGATATTGTGGGTGATATTCTGGCGATTGAAGGTGTTATCAAAGTGAATGTCTTTGAGTAATAAACCTTTGAGTAGTGAACTTTTGAGAGTGTGTCTTTGAATAGGGCGCTGGCGCGATCATCGAATACGATTATCGAATACGAGCATCGCGAAGATTGAACCGTTCCAGAGCAAGTAGTTTCTTCTGCGCGCTGGAAACGATAGAGGGTTCACCGAAAACAAGGTTCGCGACAAATTCACCGAAGAGTGCGGCATGGGTCGCGCCATGTGAGCCAAACCCGGTTGTTGCAAATAAACCGGGCTGATAGTCGTTGAATCCGGAATGGCTGGAGCCGTCGATATAGTCACGCAGTTTTTGCCAGTCTGGCACCCTGCCCACCAGTGGAAACCGGTCGCGTGTCGTTGCCCGAATACCGACATGGGTATCAATGACCAGGGGGTTTTCATTGGGCAGGAGCCTCGCGAGCTTTTCCAGTAGTGCCCGTGTGTCGCTTGAACGGGGCTTTAAATCTTCATCAAAGCGCTGAAAACTGCTGCCAATGGTATACAAACCATCACCGGTGGGTGACAGACTAAGTTCTCCTGTTAGTCGGGTCGATAAGTCTTGTTCCAACTTAACCGTCAATGCCTGACCACGGAGCGGCACCATATTAATATTGATAAAGGGTGCAGAGTGGTTGCCCAGTGCAATAACAAGAACATCGGCCGTCGAAATAATCTTCTCATTACTGTCAATCAACGCCCATTGTCTGTCGAGCGGTTTCACCGACGCCACATCACATTGCCGATAATCAATTTCAGCAGGACGACTGTGGTTTAGTGAGCCAGCCTGGTGGAATCGGATGGAATCGGTGTCACTTTCAATAAAGTCGTCCGGAAACTGTGCGGCAATCCTATGCATACGATCCGCTTGTTCAGGGTCAGATGAGCGCCAGGTTAAGCCGCCGGGGTTATATCCCGTCATTTGATACCGGGCGTAGAAGTTCGCTGCAAGAGAAAGCTGATACCTGCCTTCATTGCGCAAACCCAAATGAGGATAAACAGAAAGATCCGGAATGTTAGATGCAGCACCAGCATCAGCGCGATCAAATAGGGTGACGGAGATGCCGCGCCGATGCAGCGCCTGGGCACAACTGCTACCCGCGATACCTGCACCGAGTATTGCAACACTCACATTTTCCCTGATGTCTGCCTGCCAGTCTCCCGATTTCGCCGCAACGAGCATCTCTGCCTTTGCACCATGGCCCGGGATTTTTCGCGTATCAAAACCTGCATGAGTTAGCCCGCGCCTGACATGACCTGCAACTGAATAGGTACTCAAGGTTGCACCAGGTTTACTTAACGAGTGAATACGTCCATAGACCTTCTGGTTCCAAATGTCCGCGTTTAACGCTGGGCTAAAACCATCGAGGTACCAGGCATCCACTCTGGCATCGAGATGATCAAGCGCATTGAGAACATCGTCAAATATCAGGTGTAGTCGAATCGAATCACCCAACCACAATGTGAAACTTGTATTGAGTAATGGTGGATAGTGTTCCAGTAGCCAGTCGGCATTTTCCAATGGAAATGCGCTGAAGTGTCGGGCAAGGTCCTTTCGTTTTACCGGTGTGTTTTCGATCGATATAAAGTGCAGTATTCCGTGATGACCGGCATCTTTCCATTGTTTTGCCGTAAGTAAAAAATTGTTACCAAATCCAAATCCGGTTTCTACAATCGTAAAATGCGTGGCGTACTCGCCCCGGTTAACAAGGTCATGTTTGTCGACAAAGACATGTTTTTTTTCTGCTGCTGGATTGCCCCGGCTCCAATAGATATCACCATATCGTGTGGAGAAGGGTGTACCATCGCGCCATTCTATCTCCGCAGCATCGAGAGCATATTTCACTTAAGGTTTATGTACCCATGGCAATAGGTCTTGCCGGGTCGGTAATCCATTCGCTCCAGGAACCGGCGTAGAGTGCGGGTTCCGGAAAACCGGCATGAACCAGTGCCAGAATGTTGTGTGCAGCGGATACACCAGAACCGCAGTAGCAGGTGACAGGGGTGCCCTGGTTCAGCCCCGCATCATGAAATTGTGCCTTCAACACTTCAGCAGGCTTCCAGCTGTCACCATCCAGGTTTGCTGGAAATGGTAAACAGGTAGCGCCGGGGATGTGACCGGCAATGGGATCAATCGGTTCGACTTCTCCCCTGAATCGAGCAGGGTCTCTAGCGTCAGTTAGTGTTCCCGTCATATCTGGCAGTTCGTCCACTGAAATAGAACGGGTTAGCGGCTCTTTAATATCGAAACTTGAGGGAGGAAACTGCTCTATTTCCTGCGTCAGCGATTGGCCAGCGTTCGTCCAGGCATCGATGCCACCGTTCAGGACGACGACCTTTGCATGTCCCATCCAGCGAAGCATCCACCAGAATCTTGAAGCATAGACACCGTTGGTATCGTACGCCACTACCATGGAATCGTTGGTAATGCCCCACCGCCTGATTTGTTGAAGAAAAACCTCTTTGTCCGGTAATGGATGTCGGCCGGTTTTACCTGGAATAATGGGGCCACTCAATTGTCTGTTCAAATGGGCGTATTGGGCGCCGGGAATATGTCCGGCAGCGTAACTCTGCTCGCCGATCTCATCGTCAATAAGCGAAAACCGACAGTCGAATAGAAGATAATCGTCATTCGCGCGTTGAATAAGTGCCTCTGACTCCATGAGTGTGTACGCATCAGTCATGCTTTTTGTCTCCGGGTTCTGTCATGATTTTCTATTTTAACCACCACTCAACTTGACCTGATAGCCGAGTGCTTCCAGTTCAGGCTTCAATACCTCACGCTTGTCCCCCTGGATAATGATCGTCGTGCCCTCAATAGAGCCGCCAACACCACATTTGGATTTGAGCTTTTTTGCCAGCGACTTCAGTTCGGGTTTTTCAAGCGGCAGACCAGTAATCAGAACCACCGGTTTACCATTTCGACCCTTAACCTGCCTTTGCAAGCGGACTATCCCATCCAAAGGGGGTTTGGATGCGTGGCAGCGACAGTTGCGTTGTAGCTCACCGCACCGCTGGCAGCGTTTGTCGTCATGCTTTTTAATGGAGGGATCAGTTGAATAGACTAGTTTGGACATTGACTCGACTCTATGCCTTTTTGCCGGATTCCGGTCGCCTGGTTGACGCTAGCAGCTCTATCCGTCAGCGTAAATATAGACACCCAGATCTTCTTCCTGCTTGGCAGTTTGGCAAAAATGCACCAGTTGGAAAAGGAAGTCATTCAGATCCTCACTATCCAACGCCAGTTCCTCTACTGCCACGCATTCGACCCAGTGACCGACAAGTTCTTCGATGTCGTCTTCAGTCTTTATTGCCAGCGTTTCTACAAGCCTGGTGTCCATCTGATGGATAAAAGGACCGTCTTCCGTCATCGGCCTGATCACGGGTTCCAGTTCCATTGCATCATCCAGGAATAAATCCATGACAATGGTATAGAGCTGTGCTCTCGCTTCTTCATGAATACCAAATGAATTCATGCAGGGAAAAACATCTACCGGATTCTCGTCTACTTCCAGCTCGACAATGCGATCGCTGGAGCCAATCATAAAGATTTCAGGCATCGTTAGTCTCAAGCATAGCTAATCTCTAACATTGATCATCTCTGACACTGTTAGATAGTTGTCACCTCATCGGCCTGCAAGCCTTTATCACCATCGATGACAACAAAAGAAACTCGTTGTCCTTCGTTGACACCTCGGCGCCCACCGCCCTCAATATTCCTATAGTGTACAAATACATCATCGCCCTGGTCGCGGGTGATAAAACCATAGCCTTTCTTAACGTTAAACCATTTAACAGTACCCGTTTCGTGATCTGAAGATTCGGAACTGTTATTCGAATAGCCATCACTTGAATAGTTGGTATCTGATGCTGATTGGCCGCCGGTAAGAAGGCTTCCAGCGAAAATTGCCGCGATGATAATGAGCAGTTCGATGATTAACTGCGGGTTGATTGGGAGGATCAGGGTTTGGTCAGTAGCGAAGCCAATAGCGATGAATGCGACGATGCCGATAACGGTAGATATGATGATATTTTTTAACATGGGTGCCTTTGTGTACTCTAAAATTTCAGCGGACAATGATACTCATTCACACCGCCTGCTCCAAGGTGGTAAAAGGGAGGCTTAATGGAGACTGTCCAGAATTTGCCTATATTTGGCGACAGTTGTCGCCAGCCCCATCCATAGGGCATCTGTAATAATGGCATGACCAATGGAGACTTCTGCGACCTGCGGAACACGAGAGCAGAATGTCGCCAGATTATCAAGATTCAGATCGTGCCCTGCATTAATGCCGAGACCTAATTGATCTGCCAACGCGCCAGACTCAATAAAAGGGTGTAGAACCTGCTCAGCTTGTTCTGTACCGAAGTGGTCGGCAAAGGGGCCGGTATAGAACTCGATCCGATTGGCGCCCAGATGCGCTGCGAGTTCGATTTGTTCTGGTACTGGGTCCATGAACAAGCTTACCCGTATATTTTGTGCCTGAAGTGTTTCAACGAGTGGATTCAAGCGATTTGATTCACCGATAAGATTCCATCCGTGATCTGAGGTTAGTTGCGTGGGATCATCTGGCACCAGCGTACATTGATGGGGCGCTACTTCGTTGACCATCTCCATGAATCCGGGAAAACCGTTGTCCTCTGGACCCGCGTATGGATTTCCCTCGATATTAAATTCGATGTCCTTGTATTGCTCACCGGCGAGAAGTTCAGCTAAATCATAAACATCAGAAGGTCGAATATGTCGCATATCGGGGCGAGGGTGAACAGTAATACCCTCTGCACCATGTTCGATACAGGTGATGGCGGCATCAACAACACCAGGAATTGTGGTGTCACGGGAATTACGGATGAGCGCGACCTTGTTCAGGTTCACGCTGAGCCTGGTTTTCATAAGAGGGTTTTCATAAAAGGGTTTTCACAAAATAGTTTTCATAAGACAGCTTTCATTAGGACCAGCCGCCGCCTCGCTTATGGTAGATCTTTCTGGAAAACCAAAATCCGAATAACAGGCCCACAAGAATTGTTCCGGCACCGTTTAGAAACCATTTCCGGTCTGATGTGTCCTGGAACGATTGATTGGCAACAGAAAGTGCATCAATTTCAGCCAACAGGGCATCATGTTCTCCACGCAGTTGTTTATTTTCTTCATCTATTGCGATGATATTTGAAGCGAGATTGGTGATCTTGTCGAGTTCGGTTTTAAGATCGGTGTTCCTGGTTGTCAACTCGTTGTTGGCGGTGGTGATAGCAAGTTCGGTTGTTTCAAGTTTTTGCAAAGCTGCCGTCACCCGTTGGTATCGGGTATCGAGTTCCGTGAATCGGGTCTGTTCTTCTTCCAACCGAATTCGTGCAATAGGTTCATCGACAAGATACTGGCTCTGGATCCAGCCTTCCTGGCCGCTTTCCAGACGAACACGGCTGTAGCCAGTCTCTTTGTTGACTTCCAGCCTTTCCAGCATGGTGCCACTTCGAAGTCCCCGGTGCAGGATCCGGTGTTCCTTTGATTGACCTCCGCGTAAAGGAACATAGAGAGTATCCCGGACGTAAACCGTGTCGGCGAGTAACGCCTGATGACCCGTTGTCATGACAGCGATCGTCATGACAAGAATGAAAAGAAAAACGTGCATGTCAGGGGAGCACTTTCTTAAATGGTTTAACGATGACGCCAGCGTAAACCCCAGCGGCCATATAGGGGTCGGCATCTGCCCAGGCCTGGGCAGTTTCAAGTGACTCAAATTCTGCCACCACCAGACTGCCAGTAAAACCGGCGCTGCCGGGATCTTCATTATCGACTGCTGGATGTGGCCCGGCAAGAATGAGCCGGCCTTCGTTTTTAAGACTGGTTAGTCTGTCGAGGTGTGCCGGACGCGCCTCGCCCCGTGCTGAAAGTGAATCGTCAACATCGGTGCTGATAATGGCATATAACATCTATTCTATTCCGTTTCAGGTGAGGCCTTGGTTGACTCTTCTTGTATGTAACCACCCCGGACCAGATAGACCATGGTAATGACCATATAGACGAGGGTTATCGCAAAGCCGCCCACCAGTTTATACGTAACCCAGATATCAAGATCGAAATTGTAA
>CAZAZB010000072.1:0-12816 GCA_964489485.1 uncultured Pseudomonadales bacterium
TGCCTGGTTAATTGTCCATTGTGCAGTTTCCTCCTGGAGCGTTTCCAAATTGCCCATTGGCAAAGGACAGGTCTCCACTTTACACGGCCGTTTACCCGTTCCGGCGCCCGCAACGAGTCTTTTGTTGGAAGGGTTTGAATTTTTCGACGATGGCATTGAAGGGGAACGCATTACACCGACGGGTGCTGCGATCCTGAAATACCTGAACCCCCTTCATTCTCTGCCGGATGGGTCAACTCTATTGCGGTCAGGTTTCGGATTCGGTTCTAAACGGTTTCCAGGCATATCGAATATTCTACGTTGTCTTCTCTTCAACAAGGCTGTTCTATCGAGTGAGAGTTCCGGGGAGCCTGCGGATGAGAGATCGGATGAGAGTTCTGCTGAACCTAAATCTTCCTGGATGCAAGATCAGGTATTGCAGCTAAATTTTGAAATTGATGACCAGAGTGCTGAATCACTTGGCGACGCGCTGGACAAGATTCGTCTAGTCGACGGGGTACTCGATGTGACGCAAGCTATCTCCGCGGGCAAGAAAGGCAGGCTGGGTACCACCATTCAGGTACTGGCGATGCCGCAGGTCGAAAGGCGACTCGTGACCAGCTGTTTTGATCTGACTACAACGCTGGGGATTCGCCAACAATTAGTGACAAGATCAATACTGCCAAGAACCAGCGTGACCATCGGTTACGATGGTAAAGACTATCGTGTCAAGATTGCCGAGCGTCCGAGCGGTATCACTGCGAAGGTAGAGATGGATGACATGACCCTTGAGTCAGGTGAGAGGAGAGATGTCCTGCGCCATAAAGTCGAACAGATAGCGCTGTCGCAGTATAGGTCGGCAGATGAGTAAGCTGGACGCCCTGACTGATGTGTTGGCAGCGAGAGGACCTATTGCTATCGCCGTGAGTGGTGGTGTCGATAGTATGACATTGGCTGTGGTCGCACATCGCGCCAATTCACAATGTCAGATGTTTCACGCCATATCGCCCGCCGTTCCTGCCCAGGCGACTGAGCGTGTCAAACATTATGCGGAATTGGAAGGCTGGGAACTGCACCTGGTTGATGCCGGTGAAATTCATGACGCTCGGTATGTCGCCAATCCTGCAAATCGTTGTTATTACTGTAAGACGAATCTTTATGACACTGTCTGTTCGCAAACTGATCTCGTTGTTGTGTCCGGAACGAATACGGATGATCTTGGTGACTACCGCCCTGGTCTTACTGCGGCAGAGGAACACAGAGTGCGTCATCCTTACGTCGAAGCGGAAATTAGCAAGGAACAGATAAGAGAGATTGCGCGGTCGCTTTCACTGCAGGACTTGCACGATCTGCCAGCGGCGCCTTGCCTGTCCAGCAGAGTAACGACGGGAATCTCTATTGATGCGAAACTATTGCCCGTTATTAATGAAGTGGAAGAACGACTGTGGCAGAAGCTACAACTCCATTTGCCCGTTAAAGGAGTTCGCTGCCGAATAAGAGTTAACGAGGTTGCAATAGAAATTGACTCGACAGAGCCTATAGATGTTAACGCGATCTATGCGAAAGAAGTGCGAGTAGTTGTGATGGATCTCTTTCGCAAATATGAATTCGAGCATTATCTGGAGACTATTTCGATAGAACCCTATAAACGCGGCAGCGCATTTCTTATCGAAACGCTGCAGCTATCTTCTGACGAACAGGATGTGTCATGACAGGTGCCGACCAGGTTAGACTGGATTTTGATCGCGAAAATAGGACAGGTCTGGCGGAAGCTGTCTATTGTCAGGGGAAAAGCCGTGAACAGTTGGTGACAATTTGTGAAACACTGAAGACAAGTGGCCGCCCAATGTTATTTACAAAATTGACTTCTGATCAATATGACTCACTCAAGCAGGAGATCTCTGAAGATTTTCTTGGCTATGACCCAGTTTCCCAGACAGCTTTCCATCAGCCATATCAGAATCGTTCGCAAAATAAGGTGGCCATAGTCACCGGAGGTAGTTCCGATGTTCCGGTTGCGGCCGAAACTGCCCGGACATTAGAATTTTACGGCCATGTTGCCCTGTCTATTCATGATGTTGGTGTCGCGGGCTTGTGGCGTGTTACCGAGAAGTTAGACGAGATTCGCAGTGCAAGCGTGGTTGTTTGTATCGCCGGTATGGATGCAGCACTACCAACAGTATTAGGTGGACTCATACCAGGGTCCATTATTGCAGTACCAACATCCGTTGGTTATGGCATGGTCAAAGGCGGTGAAACAGCGCTACGTTCAATGCTCGTTAGTTGTGCCCCTGGACTGGTGGTTGTCAATATTGACAATGGTTATGGCGCAGCCTGTGCAGCCATCAGAATACTGAATAATAGATAAACGAGATTGATAGGGTCAGGTGTTGCATTTTTAGTGTAAGATAGGTCTGTTTAGACATGGTTTTAGGTGAACTTTTGCTGTGCGCGATCTAATGTTCTTGGTGAGCAGGGATGATAAACAAGAACAGCGAAACCCAAGACGTGTAGTCGACTGGTCATCTCGTTTACAGGGGTAAGAAAAAAGATGTATCTGGAATATTTCGGATTACACAAACCTCCTTTTCGTATCACACCGGACACACAAGTGTTCTTCGATGGTGGTGATCGCGGTCTGACCCTTCATGGTCTTTGCTATGCAATATCAAGTGGTGAAGGCATCATCAAAGTCGTCGGTGAAGTTGGCAGTGGCAAGACCATGCTCTGCCGGATGCTGCCACTGAGCATGAGTGAAAAAATTGAGTGGGTCTATCTCGCCCACCCTAGTCTTTCCCCCGAACAGACCCTTCATGAAATAGCCAGGGAGCTCGGCCTTGCAGTAGCCGCCCGTACAGACAAGTTAATCGTTATGCGCCGGCTACACGAATTACTGTTGCGTTATCATGGTGAGAACCGGCAGGTTGTGGTATTGATAGAAGAAGCACAAGGGATGCCTCTCGATACGCTTGAAGAAATTCGCCTTCTGTCAAACCTCGAGACAGATACGCATAAGCTGCTCCAACTCGTTATGTTTGGTCAGCCGGAACTGGATGAAAAATTGGCGAACCCCAAGATTCGCCAACTACGAGAACGTGTCACCCATAGCCTGTATTTATCGCGTCTCTGCCTGCAAGATATTCATGAATACCTAAATTTTAGACTCCACGCTTCTGGCTATCGTGGACCTGATCTGTTTGATGACAGATTGGCGAAGGCTATTGAAAGTTATTCCCACGGATTGGTTAGGCGTATTAACATTCTGGCCGATAAGACGTTGTTAGCGGCGTTCGTAGAGGATCGCAGAACACTCAAGCTTTCTGATATCAGAGCTGCTGCTCATGATTGCCGATACCAACCAGAGAAAACCTGGTGGCGCGCCTGGGGAACTGCTGCTGCGCTCGGCCTACTGTTCGGTGTGGTATTTCCGAGTCTTCCCGATTATTCAGATGCGCCAATAATGACCAGCAACAGTTCTGTTAACAGCTTTTTTAGTCCTGCCAGTCGCATTGAGAGTTTTAGTAACACTTTTGTGGGCAAGAATTTTGGCAGGACTATCAACAAGACGTTCAATAAGACTATTGGCAAGATCAGGGGGAATATACTTTGATGAATCAAAGCCTGGTCAGATTCTTGTTATATGGCCAGTTGCTACTGCTTGCTAGCTGTTCGGGGCTTAGAGACCAGCACATGCCGCAGGATATCAGGAGTGCTGCGGGTCCGTCGTCCGGGCACCTTCAGGCGAAGGCTCCTGTTGTTGAGCCTGCGGATATACCTGAACCCGTCAGGGTCGCACCAGCTCTGCCTGAGCCAGAGACAATTGAAACACAGTTGACCCATACGGTTGTTGTATTTGATGTCCCCGTGAGAGAACTACTATTCTCGCTGGCTCGTGATGCCGGATTGGATCTGGATATTGAGCCCGCCATCGATGGGCAGATAACCATGAACGCGGTGGAGCAGCCGCTTGCTAACATACTAAAACGAATTACAGAGTACACGGACCTTCGTTATGAGGTGCAAGAAGGTGTGCTCAAGATTCGCCGCGACACACCTTATCTGCAAACCTATGTCCTTAATTCTCTCAATATGTCCAGGCAAAGTAGAGGCTCTGTCAGTGTATCGACACAGATTCAGGCGACTGGTCAAGGGGCTGGGCAAGGTGGCGCTGGAGGTGGTAGTGGCGGCAGGGGAGGTGTCGGACGTGGCAATAACTCTGATACCAGCGTTACCATCTTATCTGAATATAATTTTTGGGATACCTTGACAGGAAATTTCAGATCCATTCTCGCGTCAAATAATGTGATAGAGGGCGAAGGGGTTAGCGATAGTAGTAGTGACATTATTGTCAATCGCGAGTCCGGTATCGTAATGATCCGTGCGACACGGCGACAACACTCAGACATTCGTAGTTTTATTGATTCAGTCGAGGCTAGTACACAACGACAGGTGATGATTGAGGCGACTATCGCAGAGGTCAAGCTGAGCGATAGCTATCAGGCGGGCATTGATTGGCAACTCATTAACTCCCAGCCTACCAGTGGAGTGGAAATTACCCAGGCGGTCACCAGCCTGGATCTGGCTCAGCCGCCAACTTTTAATATCGCAGTGACGGATCTCGATTTTGGCGGGAACGAATTACAGGCGACTCTTTCCGCGCTGGAAACTTTTGGTGATGTCAGTGTGGTATCGAGTCCGAAAATAATGGCAATGAATAACCAGACGGCAGTACTCAAAGTTGTCGACAATCTCATCTACTTCACGGTCGAAGTCAATATCGATAATGCTTCACAAAACGTCGGCAGTGGCCGTCTTGTTACTTTTGAAACCGATGTCAACACCGTGCCGGTTGGCTTTGTGATGAGTGTCACGCCGTTTATTGGTGCGGATGACATGGTGACGCTCAATGTCCGTCCGACGATTTCCAGGGTCATCGATTTTGTTACAGATCCTAATCCTGCTCTCGCGGCAGAGGATGTTATTAGCCAGATTCCGGTCATTCAGGCACGCGAAGTAGAATCTGTTCTCAAGGTTCCCAGTGGCAGCATTGCTGTTATCGGTGGATTGATGCAGGATCAAGTAAAAAAGACGTCAACGGGAGTGCCTCTGTTGGGTCGACTTCCATTTATAGGTCCGGCATTTCGATATGACGAGAATGAAACATCCAAGACAGAGCTCGTTATCTTCATCCGCCCAAGGATTATCAAGAATGCCAGTATTGATGGTGATCTAAGTGACTTCAGGCGTTACCTGCCTGCCAGAGAATAGTCGATTCCCATGAGTCTGTTGCTAGAAGCCCTTAAAAAAGCTGCTCTGAATAAGCGGGATCGTGCGGAAAAAGAAGGTGATGTGGACGCTGAAGCGACTAAAGCAGAAGCAGAAATACCTGTGCCCGAAGCACAAACACTGGAAACAAAAGAAGGTCTCAACCCCTCAAAATCAGAGTCGGACCTTCACCAGTCCGCACAAGCTAAATCTGCACGTGATGAGTGGCTGGCGAGAAGAGACTCCTCAAAAAGAGGGTCTTCAATAGAAGGTACTCCAAGAGGAATTTCTTCAAGAGAAAGTTCTTCAGTAAAAGCTTCTTCAGCGAAAAGCTCTGGAAAAGCAGGAGAGCCAGCTTCTGAGAGCCACGAGCGTGAAAATTTAGAAATTGACCTAAAAGGTACAACTGACAGTAAAACAGATGGTGCAACAAAAAGTACCCTGGCCGGTAAATCGCAAGAGTGGTCTGATCCTTTTCCGGACCCGGAAGATCTTGATGCTGGCCTGAAAACTGATACCAAAACCAACAAGGAAATTGATGAGTCGGTTGCCGTCCCACAAGCAGACCCCGAAGGTACCGAATCTGCTGAAATAGATAGCACTGGTGGAGATGAAGCAGATATCCAGACTGTGGATAAACCATCTGTGCTTGAACTCGAACTTGAGAGTGAAGGCATTGAAATTGTTAAAGACAGTACCGATGCCGATCTTGGTGTAGACCTGGACCTGGATCTTCATCTGGAATTAGAAAAAGGGCTTGAATTAGAGGAAGAGGCAAAAGCAAGGGCAGAAGAGTCCAAATCTGCGATGGCAGAATTACTCGCACAAAGTCAGGAAGTGGTCGCGCGAACCAGAAGACGTGGCATCGTGCTCTACGCCGCACTATTTCTTACCTCCTTCGGCAGCATTGGTGCCTATTACTATTATTTAACACTGAACGATTATAGTGTCGGCATACCAACGCTCAGTGATACCGAAGAGTCGCAGATACTTCAAAATCAGAACGATATAAGACTGAAACGTATGAGGGAAAATATCACACCCTTAAGCGATCAGGATAATCCATTTGGGGCGGTTGATGCTGTCAATAATGAACGAGATACGACAGCAGCGGAGGTGGTTGCTACTGAGAAGTTGGGTGTTGATGAGGCCAGTGTTGAAGAGACCAGTGTTAATAAGGCCAGTGTTAGTAAAGCAGGCGTTGAACCACAGTTGCCTGGAGCGCAGTTAAGGACCCAGGCGGAAATTGTTTTAACACCGAAAATATCCGAATCCCCCCTACCGGAAGTGGTCATCTTTCAAAACATAGGTACACCTGCACAATTAGAGATGATGACGCTCTCTGGTGAACAACAGAATGCTGCGTCTCTTAATCCGGGCAGAATAACTCCGGACAGTGGCGCAAAGGATCGTGGGTTACTGGACACGAGAGTTATATCGCATCAGGAAATCGCACCTTCCAATCTGAGCCTGATCATAGGGCGAGGATTTAAAGCTTACCAGCAGGGTCGATTTGACCTGGCGAGAAGAGAATATGACGAGGCGCTTAAAATTGCCCCCCGTGACAGGGACGCTCTCCTGGGTGCTGCTGCACTTGCGACACAGCAAGGGAGAATGCAGGATGCATTTCACTATTATCGGCAACGTATTAGCGATGCTCCCGATGATACTTTTGCTCGCGCCGGTTTACTGACTGTTGCCAGCCTGGATGGAGATGATCCGGGATTGAAGAGCAGCATTGAGGAAATGTTGGCGGATTCGCCCGACACGGCCTATCTTCATTTTTTAAAGGGGTCTATCTATGCTGCATCTAGTGAGTGGCGTCCTGCACAATCTGCCTTTTTTGATGCCTATAATCGCGAGAGATCCAATCCTGACTATGCTTACAATCTGGCCGTTTCCATGGATCATCTCAATCAACCAAAGGAAGCCCGGCATTACTATCAGGAGGCATTGCGCCTGGGTGAAAATCGCTCAAGTAATTTTGAGGGTGAGCCAGTACGAATGAGATTGAGTCAGTTGCAGGGTATAGAGAAATGAATACTCAGCGAAAGATGAGATTGGGTGATGAACTGGTTCAACGCGGATTGGTGAGCGAAGATCAGGTGGCGATTGCACTGACGGAACAGAAGAAAACAGGCAAGTTGATTGGTCAGGCGCTGGTTGATCTTGGCTTTGTCACGGAAGCAATCATGCGAGATCTTCTCGGTGAAGTGCTTGGCCAGGATAGTATTGAATTAACAGCATTGGTGCCAGACCCCGAAGCGCTGGACCTGGTGCCCAAGGCTCTTGCGACGCGGCATAATGTGGTTCCTGTAAGCTATGATCCTGTTGAAAAACGCCTGCAGCTTGCCATGGCGGATATCTACGATGTTCTTCTCCTGGATCGTATTCGTGCCAATTTGCCAGCTGATATCGATGTGTTACCGGTGCTTGCTGCCGAGGGTGAGATTAGCAAAGCACTGGACCAATTCTATGGCTATGAAATGTCTGTGGATGGCATCCTGCGCGAGATTGAAACAGGCGAGCTTGACTATCAGAGTATTGGCGAAGGGGATGCGGAATATAGCCAACCGATGGTACGGTTGGTCGATGCGATGCTGGCTGATGCTGTTAAGCGTGATGCTTCAGATATTCACTTTGAACCTGAATCAAGCTTTCTTCGATTGCGATACCGAATTGACGGCGTCATGGAACAAATTCGAAGTTTGCACAAAGATTATTGGGCCGCCATGGCAGTGCGTTTGAAAGTGATGGCACAGCTAAACATCGCAGAAACCCGCGCGCCGCAAGATGGCAGGATCTCATTAAAAGTCGCTGGAAGGGATATCGATTTCCGCGTGTCAGTACAGCCATCAAATCATGGCGAAAATATTGTCCTTCGTATTCTCGATAGAGCTCGCGGCATTGTGCCAATCGATGACTTTGATTTACACCCGGAAACACTCGCACAACTGAAGATACTCTTAAGTCGCCCGGAAGGCATTATTCTGGTCACAGGTCCTACGGGCAGCGGTAAGACGACAACGCTTTATTCGATGCTGAATTACAAGAATTCTATTGAAGTTAATATCATGACGTTGGAAGACCCTGTTGAATACCCCATGGATTTGATTCGCCAGACATCCATTGGCGAAGCTTCTAAAATGGACTTTGCCAGTGGTATTAGATCCCTCATGCGCCAGGACCCGGATATTATTCTGGTCGGTGAAATTCGGGATAATGACACGGCGGAAATGGCGTTCCGGGCAGCCATGACCGGGCATCAGGTCTTTACGACGCTCCACACAAACTCTGCTGCGGGAGCTATTCCGCGCCTAAAGGATATTGGTGTTAAGCCTGAAATTATGGCGGGTAATATCATAGGCATTGTTGGTCAGCGGCTCGTTCGCATCTTGTGTGAAAACTGCAAAAAAGCCAGACCTGCGGAAGAGTTTGAACAAATCATTCTGGAGATTGAAGAGCCTCTGACGCTCTATGATCCTGTCGGCTGTGAACAGTGTGGGAGTAATGGGTTAAAGGGGCGACGATTGGTTATCGAAGTACTGACGCTTGACGATAACCTGAACGAAATGATTGCGAACCAGGCGACCCAGGGACTTTTTTACCAACAAGCCGTTAGAGGAGGCTTCAAGACCATGGCAGACGATGGAATTCGCCTTGTGGTAGAAGGCAAAACCACGCTGGAAGAACTGAGTCGGGTCGTTGATCTCACGGCACGGTTAAAATAGGGATGGCTAATTACCAATACAAGGCTGTTGATGAGAGTGGGAAAATCCACCGCGGTCACCTCCGTGCAAAAAATGAGCTGGAAGCATCTTTTCGGCTAGAAAACCAGGGGTATGACCTGATTAGCTGTAAGGCTAAACAGCACAATCGTACGAGAATTGGACGCACCGGCATTTCCCGTCGTGAGCTGATTAATATGGTGTTCCATCTGGAGCAGTTAACCAAGTCTGGTGTTCCCTTGTTAGATGGCCTCTCAGATCTACGCGATAGTGCGGGAAAAGGATATTTTCAGGATGTGCTTGTCGGTCTGGTAGAAGAGATTGAAGGGGGACTCACATTTTCGGAAGGTCTTGCACAGTTTCCGCAAGATTTTGATTCTGTCTTTGTTTCCCTTATTGCCGTCGGCGAAGAATCCGGTGAACTTCCTAAGGTGCTAAAACAGATGGGCGAGAATCTTCGCTGGGCAGACGAGCTTATGGCCAAGACTCAACAGGTCTTGATGTATCCGGCGATCGTTGGTGTTGTTGTCCTTTCAGTGACAATTTTTATGATGGTTTATCTCGTGCCGAAAATTGTTCCGTTCGTCCAGGAAATGGGTGGAACCATACCCTTCCACACTGAGTTGCTCATTTCTGTGTCCGACTTCTTTGTTGATTATTGGTGGGTTTTATTATTGGTACCGGTTGGTGCCATCACCTTTTTACAGACGTTGGGGAGAATGCGCCCGGAAGTACAGTACGCGGTAGACAAGTGGACAATGTCGATTCCGCTGTTTGGTACGATTAGTTTTAAAATCAAACTAGCCAGACTGGCGACGTATATGGCCCTTCTCTACTCGGCTGGTATTACTGTCCTGCGTTCACTGGAAATCTGCGAAAGCCTGATGGGTAATCGTTATATGGCAAAATCAATAGCGGACACCAGGGCGGCCATCGCAGATGGCAGTACTATCAGTGAAGGGTTTACGTCCAGCCACATGTTTCCACCGCTTATTATCCGAATGATAAAGGTTGGCGAAACCACCGGTAATCTGGACGAGGCGATGATGAATGTCAGTTATTTTTATGACCGTGAAGTTCAGGACGCTATTGATACGATTGAACCGGCAATCAACCCTTTGCTTACAATATTCATGGGCGTAATGCTCGGTTGGATTATGCTGTCTGTCCTCGGCCCTGTCTGGGATGCGGTGGCAACCATTGGATAAGGAGGAGTAGCCCATGCAGCGCATATTCTATTTTTCCGGCTATCGCATGAAAGTGTTCGAGTGGGATGAACGCCAACTTCTCGGCAGTTTTGATTTTGAACCGAATCACGAAGGGTTTGCATTATTCGATAAGTTTCTCAGCACCGCGATCCCCATTACAACAAAATTATTAGTAGATATGATCGAGGAAGAGTTTCTTCGGGAGACGATTCCGCATGTGAATTTTCGTGACAGGAAGAATTTAGTAAAACGGCTGGTAGAGCGCCACTACCGCGAAGAAGATAATGTCCATGTTCAGGTAGTCGGGCGTAATACAAAGGGTCGTAAAGACGATCAGGTTCTGATCACAGCATTAACCAACACCGGCCTGCTAGAACCCTGGTTGTCTCGATTGGATGCACACCAGGTAATACTTGCCGGGATCTGGTCGCTACCTCTTCTAACCCAACGGCTATACAAATCGCAGTTCCATGGGGGTGACAATACATTACTCATCACTAGACAAATTCGAAGTGCGCTTAGAAACACTTACTTTCGAAAGGGGAAGCTGTTGTTGTCGAGGCAGGCAAAATTTGACCATGATGTATGGGAAAACGACTCGACTGATGCGCTGATTAACAATCTGGAGAGAGGGTCTAATGAAATTTACAATTTTCTGATTAATCAGCGAGTCATGGATACAGGTGAATTCATGCAGGTGCACTGTATTGTGCCTGACGAACAAATTGACGAAGCGCGAGATCTAAGCACTAATAGCGTGACGCTGCAGTATAAGTTTACTCGCCTAAGTGACATATTCGCGTCCTACAGGCTGAAGAATGTTGCGGGCAAGGGGGCCGATGTTCTGCTAAGTTATTTGTGCAGTAGGGAATCCGTTTTTTCAGATCATTATGCTAGTGAGGAACGGACTTCCACCTTTTATGGGTATCTAGTTGATAGGATTATCCGGCAAACCTGGGAAATTGGGACACTGGTCTGTGTTACTGCGGCGGTATTGTTAGCCCTGGCGAGCATTGATCTGGGCCAAGAACAGAAGGAGGTCGAGTTTCAGACATTGTCACTCACCTCGGAATATGAACGATATTACAAGGTTAACCAGCCTAAGCTGGATTCAGCCAATGACATCCTGACATCTGTAGATTTGATCTCTTATTTTGAATCAGAGACAGGCCAAACGCCCCAGGCTTTCTTCGTCCCTCTCGGAAGGGTTCTCGCCAACCCGGACTTTCATATTCTGCAGATTGAACGATTTGAATGGGCAAAACACAGCCCTGGTGATGTGCGCGAAATCCTAAAGACGCTGAGCGACGATCAGTCGTCTGCTCAGGTCTCTTATGAAGAACAGTATGGTGGAGGTGAGTATCAATATGTAGATGATGTGAATGTTAATGCTCTACAACCTATGCTGACGATCAGTGGTCGGGTTGACACAGGTGGGCTTGCCTATCAGGAGACTGTCAGACGAATGGAAGCACTCTCGATCGCATTGGAAGAAATTGAAGAAGTTGAAAAGGTATTGATAGTCCGTATTCCGGTAGATATTCGTTCTCCATCCAGTTTCAGTGATCAGGTAGGCGTAGAGAGTAGAGAAGATGTTTCAACGCTTGATGCGAGTCGGTTTGAGTTTGTGATTGTTTTAGAGGCACCGGCTCGTGCGTGAACTGTTAAGAAATATTAAATGGCGAACTCATATTGCAGGGCTGGCGCTGTTTTTTGGCAGCTTTGTTTTGCTGATGGCATCCCTTGTCAATTATCTCGATAATAAAAATAGTCTGCGCGTGGCATCGAACAACCTGTCGACGCAGGAAGCGCTTAACTCGGACGCTCACACATCCGAGAATATTCTCGTCGACAATCTGGAAAGATATAAAGATTTAAAGGAACGTGGCTATATTGGCGAAACGAACAGGCTCCAGTGGATAGAATCTTTTCGCGTGTTGGCGAGTAACTATCGTCTTCCTGATATTCAGTTTACGTTGGAAAGTAGCCGGTTTGCCGTTCAGGATGAGGACGCCTACTGGCGGTCGAACATTGCGATGCGCGTGACCTCGATGAAAATAGTCATGCGCCTTGCCCATGAAGGAGACCTTTACAGGATGTTGAATGGACTAAGAGCCAATGCAAAAGGTCTATTTGATGTGGAGTATTGTGATCTCAGATGGCGTGAAGCTGATGGTGAGGAGAAGAGCCTGACGCGACTCAGTGGTGTCTGTAGATTGAAATGGATTACCCTGGTGGATGCAACATCATCCTGGGGGAATGGTTGAAATGAGTGCGTTTTGCCCATTTTTCGGAAAACTGTTCGGAACAGGTGCACACAGATTAGCTTTTGCTGTCGCTTTGATTACGTCGGCAGGTGGGTTGCAGGCAGGTGAAGCTGGTGGAGATTATCCGTTTGGACCCATTTTTACGGGGCAGAAGGAGCGAATCCAGTTAGATCGCTTCAGGATAGAAAGCGCTCGAAATGGCGAGCTTGTCCAATTGCCATCCAGTTTGGTTAGCGATGCCGCTGGTCAAGATGGGCAGACCGAACGAGTTCAGTTTTCCGGTTATATTTCCCGGCCAAATGGTACTCAGGTTATCTGGGTTGATGGGGTGACCAATATTGGTACTGCAGCAAAAGATATCCGTGTCAG
>CAZAZB010000073.1:0-12799 GCA_964489485.1 uncultured Pseudomonadales bacterium
GAGCAAGAAGCTTGGTATAAAACAATGGCATGTTTCGATATCGGACGAGAAAGAATATGCGGTGGCTTTTGTTGTTGCAGAAAGCCATGGCTTAGTGAATTGATTGGGTTTTGTCAATTCCATCCCTAGACTTCCAGGTCCTCTTGTACGGCTCCGTCTGTATCTGGTGCAAACGGAGAAGGGTGACTAGCGTACCAACCAAGCAATGCGTTGACTTCGTTATTTAACAAATGAAGTGCGCGGCGAACATGGTCATCGCTGGATGTCTTTACCATATTTTCCAGCTTGTCGATGGCGCTGGCCAGGCGGGGAACGCCACAGTATTTTACCGCGCCATTGAGCTTGTGGACACTTCTTCTGAGGGATTCCTGATCATTGTTGTCAACAGACAAATTGATTTGGTCCTGGTCCTTCTGCAAATTGGAAATAAGAATTTGAAACAATTCATCGGCAAGTGTCGCTCGTCCATTGGCAACATCCAGAGAGTATTGTCTGTCGAATAGGACCAGTTCTGTCAACTTTGATGCTGGTATTGGAGGCTTGGCGGTAGCCAGATTGATTTGTAAATTCAGTACAGATCTTAATTTTTCAATTCGAACAGGCTTGACGATAATTTGCGACATACCAGCCGCAAGGTAGTTCTGGCGTTCTTCATTGGTAACATGTGCCGAGAGACCAATAATAGGTGGAACCACGATCTGCAGGTCCTGGATGAGCCTTGCCGCTTCCAGTCCTCCCATGCCTGGCATCTGGATATCGAGAAAAACGAGATCAAATTGCTTCGACTGACAGAGGTCAACTGCGTCACGTCCATCTGTTGCGGTGGTGACCTGGTGGCCGAGCCCCAATAGTTGTAGCTCCAGGAGTTTGAGGTTTGCCTCATTGTCATCTGCTGCAAGTATTTCGTAAGTCTCTGAGTGCTGCGATGCCGGTTTTGTTTTTACCAGCAGTTGGCGGATCTCCTGATGGCAAACAGGATGACTGAGTTGATGCCAGTTCGGACGGTGATACAAAGTTTTGTTGTTCAAGAGAAAAATACTGGCATCAGGATTGAGATATTGTTGCACGGCTTTGAAAGCCTCGCTGGTTTCATCTTCGACAATACAGATATCAAGCCTAACTGTTTTAAAATCGCTGGTGATGTCAACGCCTAGTGAAGCGAAACGTTTGTGCAGGCTTTCTCTCTGAAGAATGCCCTCGCAGATGACGATACCGGTTAAGCCCGTCCCTGGCGTTGACCTGGGAGACGGTAGAGCAATGGCAGGAAAACAAAGAAGACCATCTTCCAGGCTTATAGTTGAATCCAGCAGACTTTCCAGACGCGCCGTTTGACGGGTGTTATTTGGAAAGTTTTCATTGTCGATCGCTAGAATGATATCGTTTTCAGGAGAGAAGCTTACTTCAAGTAATAAGTCGGCTTGTCTGTCGCTAGGTTCGTGTGAATGTTCGTGTGAAATTTCCCGTGAAATTTCCCGTGAAATAAAGTAGTGCGCCAGATAGTTAAACAGAACCGATTTGAAAGACTGTTCAGCAATGCTGAACGTGGTGGGGCAGGAATCGTTTATCTTTACCGAGATACTAGATTGATTGTCCAACAGTACCGGACCCAGAAGATGGAGTACATCATCGATCAGTTGCCATGGTTCGACTTCCTTGATGGTAGAAGTTGGTATTTCTCTGGTCAGCTCTTTGATAAAGAAGTCCAGAGACTCGGCCGCCTGCAGAATTGTTTCAAGATTGCGATTTAGCTCAGGCTGCTCGACAATCTTAAGCCCCTTTGAAAACCCCAACAATCTACGGACCGGGAAATCACACAACCGCCTGAGTAAAAGTGTTGTTGGGTCGGCAGATGGATCATCTATATTTACATTACTGCTGGTAACCCTGCTTGCCTCCAGGTCGGAAACTTTACGCTTTAGCACATTAAGCTCGCTCGCTAGTTTAGCCGAGCTACGATGGTAGCCATGTTCCATTTCCAATATGTAAGTATCGATTGCGAGTTTTAGTTCATTGAGACCTTCTACCCGTTCCTGCTCACCTGTCCCCTCAAATGAAAATTGATGGAGGTGAGCAATTGTTTCGTCCAGGGGCTTCAATAGATGTAAGCGGATCTGTTGTAGCAAAAATAGTGTCGCTGTGACTATTAGAGATCCAAAAATCAGAGCGGCATAGCCTGGGTCCCACGCCTGAAAACTGACCATAGTTGCATAGATAAAAAAGAGAGATACAGGCAGGAATGCGATAAGCACAAGCCTCAATCTAATCTTGTTGATGGACGGTTTCATGGAAGCCAGTTACTACCTTTATCTGGGAGACAAACAGGTCTGTGCTACCTGTCTCAGTGACGGTTTTCTCAACGGTTCCTTATACGATTAAAGTATTTGTATAGCTGATCCTGATATTATAGGAATCGGCGCTATTCTCCTAGAATTACACTATCAGCCTGCCCGGAGTCCGGACAGTTCCTATAGACGATTGGATGACAGTTATGAAAAATCGATATCAGACAATAGAAGATTGTGTTGGCAAGACGCCGCTCGTTCGGCTACAGCGAATGGCGGGTGATACCAGCAATACGATTCTTCTAAAACTAGAAGGTAACAACCCAGCGGGCTCAGTTAAGGATCGTCCTGCCATGAATATGCTTGTCGCAGCGGAGAGAAGAGGCGACATCAAGCGCGGCGATACGTTGATAGAAGCAACCAGCGGTAACACAGGGATTGCTCTGGCGATGGCGGCGGCAATTAAAGGTTACCGGATGGTGCTCATCATGCCGGTACACATGAGTGAGGAAAGAAAGAGCGCCATGAGCGCTTACGGCGCCGAGCTCATCATGGTGACAAAAGAAGAAGGGATGGAAGGTGCACGAGACCTTGCAGATAAAATGCAATCCAATGGTGAAGGCAAGGTACTCGACCAGTTCGCCAATCAAGATAATCCAGGCGCTCACTACTTAGGTACAGGTCCGGAAATTTTCCAGCAAACCGATGGGAACATCACGCATTTCGTTAGCTCCATGGGGACAACAGGCACGATCATGGGTGTGTCAAAATACTTGAAGGAAGTAAAGCCAGAAGTTCAAATTGTTGGTTTGCAGCCTGTCGAAGGTTCCGCCATTCCTGGTATTCGTCGTTGGCCGGAAGCCTACATGCCGAAGATATTCGATCGTGCCATGGTTGATCGCGTGATTGATATTAAACAATCTTCTGCTGAACAGACAATGCGCAGATTGGCCCGGGAAGAAGGTATCTTTGCCGGTGTATCTTCTGGTGGGGCCGTCGCAGGTGCGCTGCAACTCAGTGAAGAAGTCGTGAATGCCACGATCGTTGCCATCATCTGTGACCGCGGAGATCGGTATCTCTCTACAGGTGTATTTTCCTCTTGAGGCGGAGAAAAAAATTATCGAGTGATCCTGTCACGGTAGAAATCGATTCGCAGCATCCAGATGGCTATGGCCTGGCCAGTGATGAGCGATATGGAATAGTCGGTGCATTGCCCGGCGAAACAGTAACCGCAATGCCATTTGCGCGTAAGAAACGGCGAATTTTCTGTAGGCCAGAAGCTATTTCACAAAACTCCGCTGATCGCGTTGAACCCAGGTGTGCTGCGTCGAACTATTGTGGAGGATGCAGTTTGCAGCACATGTCTTCTGAGTCGCAAATTCGATTTAAGCAGCAGCAGGTACAACTGGAGTTCGAGCAATGCCCACCGCAAGCCTGGCTCGAACCGATCACAGCAGATAATTATCATTACCGCTCCAAAGCAAGGCTCGGCGTCAAGTTTGTGGATAAAAAAGGAAAAGTCCTTGTAGGTTTTAGGGAAAAGATGAAGCCTTACATCGTGGAAATTGAGAATTGTCCGATCTTGAGTGAGCCGGTTTCCAATCTGATTGTACCCTTAGCGGAACTCGTAGGAGGGTTCGAGCAGCCAAGATCGATTCCTCAGATTGAAGTAGCGATTGGCGACCAGGATGCGGCACTGGTGTTCCGACATCTTGAACCCTTGAGTGTAAAGGACCAGGAAAAATTATCCGCATTTGGAGAACGACACCAGATTGATATCTATTTACAACCGGACAAGCTGACGTCGGTGTGGAAACTTTTTCCAGCAGATGGCAATGATCGACTTCTGTATGAAATTGACGATAATTTGAGAATCTCAATGCATCCCATGGATTTCGCTCAGGTCAACTCTGCAATCAATCGTAAAATGGTAGATCGGGCAATCGAGTTACTTGAACCGCAGCCGGAGGACCATATTTTGGATGCGTTTTGTGGTATCGGTAACTTCAGTTTGGCGCTCGCCAGGCGAGCATCGTCGGTACTTGGATTAGAGAATTGCGCTGCAAGCGTCCTGCGAGCGCGAGAGAACGCGCAACTCAACGGCCTCACCAACACAAGATTCGAGGAGATGGATCTGTTTATTGAGGAAAACACCCGTCTGGACCTGCGACCAGTCACTAAGGTGCTTGTAGACCCGCCTAGAACGGGGGCTCTAGAGCTTTGCAAAAAGCTTGCAAATAGCGATGTTGAAAGGGTAGTGTACGTTTCCTGCAATCCAAACACACTTGCTAGAGACGCCAAAATTCTCGTTGAGAAGGGTTATCAATTGCGCCGATTAGGCCTCATTGATATGTTTCCCCACACCACGCATGTTGAATCAATCGCACTACTGACCCGGCAATAACCAGGAAGATCACCATTAAAGTTAAAGAAGAACAACCCTTGTCGGTAGATGGGTCAATCGATCTTGAATTCTGGTTGTGTCAGTTGGCCGAAAAGAATCCTGCGATTAACCTTTCACGAATCCGCCAGGTATGCGAATTATCTGAGCAGGCGGAGGAGAAAGCAGGAACAGCCAGTTCAACAGGAAACAACAATAAGAGCAGCTATCTTATCGGTATTGAAATGGCGGATATCCTGGCGGAGCTTCGAGTCGATGAGGATGGGATGGTTGCCGCCATTATTTATCGTGCCGTCCGTGAAAATCAAATTACACTGAACCATGTTAAGAAACAATTCGGTAACAAGGTCGGAGACCTCGTTGAAGGCGTGCTGAAAATGGCTGCCATCAGTAATGTACAGTTCGGTAATAGAAAACCGATACTCGGAGAGAAGAGTGATCAGTTGGAGCAGGCCAGGCGCATGCTCGTGGCACTGGTCGATGATATTCGTGTCGTGCTTATCAAACTGGCTGAACGTACCTGTGCCATCAGGGCAGTATCGACAAGCAGTTCTGCAAAAAGGGTTAGATTGGCACGCGAGGTATTTGAAATCTATGCCCCTCTGGCTCACCGTCTCGGTATCGGTCACCTCAAGTGGGAATTGGAAGATCTTTCACTACGTTATCTTGAACCACTTGCCTATAAACGTCTTGCCAAAGAGTTGGATGAAAAAAGAACTGCGCGTGAGAGTTACATTGAAGAAGTCATTGTAGAACTAGAAAAGAAACTCAAGCTGGTTGGCATTGAAGCGAAACTCGAGGGAAGAGCCAAACACATCTATAGCATTTGGCGAAAAATGCGCAAAAAAGGCATCTCCTTCTCCCAGGTTTATGATGTGCGGGCGGTGCGGCTTAGAGTCAAGCAGGTTGATGACTGCTATCGAGCACTTGGTGTCGTCCATAATCTCTGGCGAAATATTCCCCATGAGTTCGATGACTATATCGCCAACCCAAAAGAGAACGGGTACCAGTCATTGCACACTGCCGTCATAGGTCCTGAGGGTAAAGTACTTGAGATTCAAATTCGTACCAACGACATGCATGAAGAAGCTGAATTTGGCGTTTGTTCACATTGGCAATACAAAGCACCAACAGATGATGGCGGAGATAGTGTTGAGTCTAATTCTTATGAGGAACGAATCGAGTGGTTGCGACAGATACTCGAATGGCAGGAAGAGCTCGAAGATGTTCCTGACCTGGCGAAAGAAATACTAACTGATATTAATCTTGACCGAATCTACATGTTCACTCCGGAAGGCCACGTGGTTGATATGACACCCGGAGCAACACCAGTAGACTTTGCCTACCGGGTACACACTGAGGTTGGGCATAAGTGTCGCGGCGCAAAAATTAATGGACGTGTTGTGCCTTTGAATACTGAACTCAAATCTGGTGACAGGATAGAAATAATAACCGGTGACGAGGCAGAGCCGAGAAGAGAATGGCTTCATGAGCACCTTGGATATGTCGCCACATCAAGGGCGAGAGCAAAGATACAGGCGTGGTTCGGACACCGTGAAAAGCAAAAGAATATTGATGCGGGTAAAAAGATGTTACTCGATGAACTTTCTCATCTTGGTATAGATACCCTTGATGTCACCAGACTGCTCGAACATGTCGAATTTGAACACACCAACGATCTTTTCTTCTCGATTGCCCTTGGCGAAACGGGTCTGGTGGACATCGTTGCGATTGCTGCTGAAATATCGGAGATGGGCAACGAAGAATCACAGTTAAGCCTGAGTTTGAGTAGTACCGATCTTGGCGGTAAGGATCTGCTGGTATCCGGACTGGGCGGGCTTGGTTATCAAATATCTGATTGCTGTAAGCCGGTACCGGGTGATTTGATCGTAGGCGTCATTGACGATGAAAAAACCGTCCATGTACATTTACAAGACTGCCTTCAAGCTCTCAAAGCGGATGTTTATGGCCGGACCATGAGGCTTGATTGGGAAGATGAAGTTGATACTACCTTCCCTGTGAATATTGATGTTCAGGCGTTTGATCGTTCAGGACTGTTATATGACATCACCGGCATTTTTATGCAAGAACTCACCAATGTGCTGTCGATTCAAATGGACACAGATAAACAAAAGAATCTGGTAACGCTTAAAATGAAGATAGAAGTAGCAACCTTGAATAAGCTGTTACGAATGCTGGAAATGATAGAGCAACTACCCAATGTCATTTTGGCGAGACGGTCAATTTCACCCTGACCTGGATTCACTGATTCGCCAATTGGTGTTGCTGAAACAATATTTTATAAATTGAGGAGATAACTTAATGAAGATGATTCTATTGGGTGCGCCGGGTGTAGGCAAAGGAACACAGGCGCAGTTTCTGACGGAAAAGTTTGGCATTCCACAAATTTCTACCGGTGATATGCTCAGAGAAGCTGTCAAGGCAGGTTCTCCCCTGGGAATCAAAGTGAAATCAGTGATGGATAGCGGCGCATTAGTAACCGATGACATTATTATTGAACTGGTGAAGGACCGGATATCGCAGGATGACTGTAAAAATGGCTTCTTGTTCGATGGTTTTCCAAGAACGATTCCCCAGGCAGAAGCTTTAATTGAGCAGGGAATTGAAATAGAGCACGTCGTTGAAATTGACGTACCGGAAGCAGAGATCGTAAAAAGGTTAAGTGGCCGGCGTGTGCACGTTGATTCAGGCCGTGTTTACCATATTGATTACAATCCGCCAAAAAACGACGGCAAGGACGATTTAACAGGTGAGGATCTCGTTCAACGCAAAGATGATGAAGCAGAGACAGTTAAAGAGCGGCTGAATGTCTATCGTGAACAGACCGAACCACTGGTGGCTTTCTATAGAAAAATTGCAGATGGTGAAAGCCAGCTTAAATATTGCACGATCAACGGTATGGGAGAAACTGAAGCCATTCGAGACGCCATATTTTCAAGTGTCGCCTGACGCGCGCTTTGTTTTCTTGAGGGGTGCTACACCCTATTGGCGAAAATAGGGCTTAATCAGTCACGCATTAGATAGGACATCCATGAAGCAGCACAACAAGAAGATTGTTAGGCGTAACAACATTTTTTCGGCTCGATTGTTCAATTAAAGTTCAGTTCGTCGTTACTAATTTTAGTCGTAGAGAGTGTTTTAGCGTTTCGCGATTAGAAGAATATTCTAATTTTTGCAATAAAATTGTATGGATACAGTGTAATTGTTAGAAAACTTTGAGCTTTAAGAAGTAAAACACTGATTATTTTGCATTTTTTTAAAAAAAAGGTGTGCAAATTGAATTTTTTTTTCTAAACTTTGCATCGTATTTGCAACTGTATGCATTTATTTTTTTTGGTAGGTTGTATTTGTTACATTTAGTAACTAACGAAATTGCCGAGGAGAATCAATATGGCTGCCGACACAAATGTTTTAACGAACTTTTCAACGTAAAATAGGAGCGATGAAAGTGGTTGCGAAAAAGAAAAAAGCTGCAAAGAAAAAACCGGTAGCAAAACGTAAGGTTGTTGCCAAGAAAAAACCAGTTGCCAAGAAAAAACCAGTTGCTAAGAAGAAAGCTGTTGCCAAGAAAAAGGTAGCGAAGAAGAAAGTTGCAGCTAAAAAGAAACCAGCCGCCAAGAAAAAAGCGGCTAAGAAAAAAGTAGCCAAAAAACCTGCCAAGAAAAAAGCGGCAGCGAAGAAGAAGGTTACTAAGAAGAAAGTAGCTAAGAAAAAAGTAGCTAAGAAGAAAGTAGCGAAAAAGAAGGTTGCTAAGAAAAAAGTAGCCAAGAAGCCAGCTAAAAGGAAAGCTGCCAAGAAGACGGCAGCCAAAAAGAAGCCGGCCAAGAAAAAAGCTGCAAAAAAGAAGGCGGCCAAAAAGAAGAAGTAGCTCCTAGGTAGATAAGCCCTCACAGAGAGGGCTTATCTTTTTAAGCTGGGCATCTTTGTAAGATGTGCTGCTTATCAAGGTTTGCGACACTTAAAGAAAGCCACTCTTTTCTGCACTGTTCTTTAAGGCATACTGTTCTTTAAAGCATACTGTTCTAGAAACTGACTTCTAAGTGATTTTCTGGATTGGCTCCGGGCGCTATTGCTACCGGGTGGCCAGGCTGGATTCTTCGTTAATATTCCAAAAATCTGATCCCGTGTCAGCGAAATCCACGACTACCTTATTCAAAGATTCAATCCAGCCCCTGACAGATCTATTGCCTTCAGTAAGATAAATATCAATAGAATCAATAAGTTCGCTTCGTACAAGGAAAATGAGTGGTTGTAGCCTGCGCCCGTCATGGGCAACAGCGATGTCGTTACGCTGTATTTCACTTGCCAGACGGGAAACAATGTTAGCCGCCAGGTTTGGCATGTCGCAAGGAATGACAAGGGTATATGGGGTTTCGATGGTATCCCGACAGCTGAGTATGCCTGCGAGCGGACCCTGGTAGTCTGGTTTGATGTCTTTACACGCGGGATAGGAAAGTGCCAGATATCGTTCCGGGTTCCGGTTAAAGCTGAGTACGATTTGTCCAACCTGCGGTTTTACAATATCGATCGCATGATGGATGAGTGGCAGGTTTTTATAATGTACCCACCCCTTGTCCTGATTTCCCATCCGCGTGCCCTTTCCACCGGCGAGGATCAAGGCTGTAATTTTTTCAGTTTCAATGGTCATTGAGCCAAACAAAAGCTTATCGTTTGTTAGTATGATATATCCTCATCGAACTCTAATGATATACATTCATGCCTGCTATCTACCCGTGAATCACCTAAACAAGACCAATTCATGCCTGGTATAAGAGATTGTTTTGGGGAAGGAGGCGGTCTCGCGAAACTTGTGCCCGGCTTTATCGCACGGGAGGTGCAGGTTGATCTTGCACAGACGATAGCAGGGGCAATCACCAAAAAACGCCATGCATTGCTTGAAGCAGGCACCGGAACAGGTAAAACCTTTGCCTACCTGGTCCCGCTTTTTCTCTCTGGGAAAAAATCAATTATCTCGACTGGCACAAAGGCGCTGCAGGATCAGCTCTATTTTAAAGACTTGCCCATTATCACAAAACTATTTAGGAACCGACTCAAGATTGCAATTTTAAAGGGACGTGCGAATTATGTGTGTCCGGAGCGACTAGAAAAAAGCTTAAAAATCCAAACAAATCAGAATACCCACCAGACCAGCAGAGAGTTGTTGGACAAGTTGGTGAGCGTAAGAGAATGGTCCACTCGCACGATTCTTGGAGATCTCGCAGAGTATGCAGATCTGGACAATGATCCAGTTCTTCTTCCTCTGGTGACAAGCACGCGGGATAACTGCCTCGGAGGGAGTTGCCCAAAGTACGACCAATGCCCGCTTTATCGTGCCAGAGAGAGAGCTAGCGAAGCAGACATTGTTGTTGTGAACCACCATCTGCTATTTGCCGACCTCGCATTGAAGGAAGAATCACTTACACAGTTGTTGCCAAAGGTTGAATGTGTCGTTGTTGATGAAGCGCATCAGATACCACATATTGCTCGACAGTTTTTCGGACAAAAATTTAGTAGCGGCCAGGTGACCGAATTGATCCGGGACGTCCGTCAGGAATTGTCATTACTGGGCAATGACGAGGCGGAACTATTGTCCTCAAGTCGAAGGCTGGAAAAGAATGTTGCCAGAATGACGGGGCAGTTAAAGGGTGATTCCGCCAGGGAAGGCAAACAGTTCGAACTGGCAGACTGGCTCGATGGCCCTGGTGCCTTGATTGTAGAGAGCATCGATATGTCGCTCGGGGACATGATGGAAATCCTGGATATTGCAGCGCAGCGGAGCCAGGGTCTGGAACATTGCCAGCAACGACTGTCGCGCCTGATTGATCAGTTTGCGTTACTTACCGAACCCTCGGCCCAGGAAGAGCCTTATATCCATTGGATGCAAGTGCATGATCATGGATTCATTGTTCACTTATCCCCCATCACTGTTTCCAATGCCCTGAGTACCCATTTTAATGAGAGCAAAAGTAGCTGGATTTTAACCTCAGCGACGCTTGCGATAGGCCAGGACTTCAGCCACATCAAACAGCTACTTGGCATGGATGACACCGCTATCCAGAAACAATTCGACAGCCCATTTGCCTATATAGATCAAGTGGTCGCCTACACGCCTGAAAAGTTACCAATGCCGGGTAGCAATGAACATACGTCTGCCCTGGTTGAAAGTATCGTCCCATTTGTCAGCGATAATAAAATTCTATTCTTGTTCACCAGCCATCGTGCATTAAGACTGGCAGCAGAACAGTTGTCGACGGAACAAATGCCAGATCGTCAGCAGGCGGTTGTCTTCTGGCAGGGGCAATTTTCAAAAACAGAGTTATTGCAACGTTTCAGACAGGCACCTCGTTGTATTCTGCTCGCGACGCAAAGTTTCTGGGAAGGAATCGATTTGCGGGGTGCCGGTATGACTTGCCTGGTGATCGATAAGTTGCCTTTTGCGAACCCTGATGACCCTCTCGAGAAATCATTAATGCGCTACATTGCATCGGGTGGTGGTAATGGCTTTATGGAGCACACACTTCCCCAGGCAATAATTTCCCTGCGCCAGGGTTTTGGAAGGCTCATTAGACAAGAGAGTGATTGGGGAGTATTTATACTCGGGGATCCCAGACTCGACACAAAGCAGTATGGTGCTATTGTCAGGAATAGCTTACCGGCCATGCAATGGACAAAAGATCTGGAAACAACAATGAATCATCTAAAAAGGCGATCCGAACTAGCATGAATTTATTGGCAATCGATACTTCTTCTGTGCGCAGCATCATTGGATTGCAAATTGGTAATACCAGGCTGGAGAAGGTGACGCTTTCGGGTAGATCCCATAGCCGGGATATTCTTCCTTCAATAGTTGCGCTGATGGAGGAAGGTGGATTGGCACTTCAGGCACTTGATGGCATTGTTTTTGGTCAGGGACCGGGATCTTTTACCGGTTTAAGGATTGCGGTTGGTGTGGTCCAGGGGCTGGGTTATGGATTAGATATACCCGTTGTCCCCGTCTCTACACTTGCTTGTCTAGCGAAAGGACAGTTCCGACAGTCAGGTATTAGAAATGTTCTGGTTGCGCAAAGTGCGAGAAAAGAGGAGGTCTATCTTGGTGCCTACACGGTTGATGCAGTTGATCCAATATTGCATGGTTCGGAGATGGTCGTCGAGGCATCTGAAGTTAGCTTGCCAGGGCTAAAGGCAATATCAGGGTTGTGGATGGGTGCAGGTTCCGGTTGGCAACTACGAGAATCGCTTGAGGTGGCACTCAATATTACGATGGATCGAGTAGAAGTAAATATTTTTCCAGAGCCTGAAGACCTCCTTGACATCGGCATGGTGAGAATGGAAAAAGGTGAGACAATTACTGCCATGGAAGCCACGCCAGAATACCTACGCGAACAAGTCGCAAATGTACCGGGCAAATGAGTCGCTATCAGTTACAACGACGAGACGACGGTCTGCGATTGATAGACCAGCATAGCCATCAACACCCGCTTAAGATCAATTTTGCTGATGCAGGGTTCAGTTATCGCTTAAAGCGGGGAGGTGGTAGAAACGAAATGTTGGCGAGAGCCGTTGGTGTGAAACCGGGGTTGAAAATTCTGGATTGTACTGCCGGCCTGGGGAAGGACTCGTTTCTTCTTGCGTCGCTCGGTTGCCATGTGACACTGATTGAGCGATCACCCGTGATAGCGCTGTTGCTGGAAGATGCGATTAACCGGGCATTGTTGATCGAAAGCTTGAAGGCAACAGCAGAGAATATGACCCTGGTGCGGGCAGAGGCTCATCAGTATCTAGCTGCTCTGACAATCGCTGCCAGCACTGCTACTGCCAGTACTACTACTGCCAGTACTACTATTGCCAGTACTACTATTGCCAATACGACGACCACCGGCATTACCACCGAAGTCATCACCACTAACTCTGCATTACCAGATGCCATTTTAGTAGACCCCATGTTTCCTGGCCGAAAAAAGAGTGCCAAAGTTAAGGGTGAAATGCAGTTCTTGCAACGATTTCTGGGTTCAGATCAGGATGCATCATCTCTGATTCGGTTTGCCATCGAAACCGGCTGCAAGAGAGTTGTTTTAAAACGTCCATTGCGTGCACC
>CAZAZB010000074.1:0-12795 GCA_964489485.1 uncultured Pseudomonadales bacterium
TGAATGAAGTAGATTGTAAGCTGAATTATTCAGATTCAAGGCGTGAAACGCACATGAGCTAGGGAAACTCTGATTAAGTCTGGGTCGAGCAGATTGTGATTAAAATGCTCTGATTCAAGGCGTGAAACGCACGTAATAGTAGGACTATTGCGAAGTTTCACAACGCAGAAGATGGGTGATTCAGCTAGCAAGATACGATTTCACGAATTGATCAGAGGTTCCTTAAGTTATGCAGCAAATAAAAACAATCTTTCTGCTTCATTGCTGGTGGTGCAAAGTTATCAGGAATCTCACCGGGATAGAAAAGCGAAAAGCCTGGCCGGGATTAATCAGAGATTCCCTAAATAGAAATCCTGATCGCTTGGTCGAGATGAAAGAGACCCTGCCATTGTTAAGCCAGAAAAAATATTACAAGGACCTGCGATGCGGTTACGCACATCCGCAATCACGATGAACTGTTGCATCGGCATCTTGGTAAGGACACGTTTGACGGGGTTAAATGATAGGGTATATGTAAGCTTCAATATCATTAGCTTTGTGACATTCAAACAATAAAAATATCACGGCCTGGTGTTTGTTTTTCATGCTTGCCTGTATTATACAGGCAATGATTTTGAGGATTAACTAATGGTCAGAAATACATCGGTTACCCTGGGTGAGCACTTTGATGAATTTGTCAGTGAAAAAATCAATGCGGGACGCTTTCAATCGGTAAGTGAGGTTGTTCGAGCGGGGCTTCGTAAATTAGAAGAAGACGAAATAAGGCTCCAGGTGCTCAGAGACAAACTACAGGCAGGTGAGAACAGCCCGATTGTAGATGACTTTAATGGTGCTGAGTTTATTGCCGGGTTACACAAAAAACATGCTAAATGACCGTTGCCTGGCGCATAAGGCAACTGGCACAGGATGATCTTGAAGCGATCTGGCTTTATACACGGCAGAATAAATAATTCCTCCGTCACCTTTTTCGACCTTCCATGGTTTGAAGAAATAAGCATGTTATATATCCCTTGTTTTGTTAGTATTTGAGGTTAAATATGACTTCAAAATAACAATAATAATGGCAGACTGTAGATGAAAGGAACGGTTAAGAAAAAGGTCTCAAAAAAGAAGGTTGCCCGGAAAAAAGTTAATGCCAAAAAAGTCTTAACCGAACAGAATGTACCGGACAAATCCATCGAATCCTGGATCTGGGACGCCGCCTGTTCCATTCGTGGCGCCAAAGATGCCCCCAAATACAAAGATTTCATCCTGCCGCTGATCTTTACCAAACGCCTGTGCGATGTGTTCGATGACGAGCTCAACCGCATCGCCAAAGAAGTCGGCTCGCGTAAAAAAGCCTTTCAACTGGTCAAACGTGACCACAAGCTGGTGCGTTTCTACCTGCCATTGCAGCCGGACGATCCGGACGAGCAGGTCTGGTCCATTATCCGTAAACTGGCCGATAAAATCGGTGAGCAGCTCACCACCCATCTGCGTGACATCGCAAAAGAAAATCCCCTGCTACAGGGCATTATCGACCGGGTTGATTTCAATGCCACTACCCACGGTCAGCGCGACCTGGATGACGACCGCCTGTCCAACCTAATTGAAGCAGTCAGTACCAAACGACTGGGGCTGGAAGATGTCGAGCCGGATATCATTGGCAAGAGCTACGAATACCTTATCCGAAAATTCGCCGAAGGCGGCGGCCAGAGTGCCGGCGAGTTCTATACGCCGCCGGAAGTCGGTCTGATTATGGCGAAGGTAATGGATGCAGAACCGGGTATGGAGGTGTACGACCCCACCTGTGGTTCCGGCGGACTACTCATCAAGTGCGAAATCGCCATGGAAGAAAAGATGAACTCAAAAACTCCCTCGCCCACACAGGGGGAGAGGGCTGGGGTGAGGGGGCAATCAAAAACGTATGCACCGCTGCAACTGTTTGGTCAGGAATACACCGCCGACACCTGGGCCATGGCCAATATGAATATGATCATCCATGATATGGAAGGCAGCATTGAAATCGGCGATACCTTCAAAAATCCTAAATTCCGTAGCAAGGCAGGCAAACTGCGCACCTTCGACCGCGTGGTCGCCAACCCGATGTGGAACCAGGACTGGTTCACTGAAAACGACTACGACAACGACGAACTCGACCGTTTTCCAGCCGGTGCCGGTTTTCCCGGAAAATCCTCCGCCGACTGGGGCTGGGTGCAGCACATGCAGGCCAGCCTGAATAACAAAGGCCGCGCCGCCGTGGTGCTCGACACCGGTGCAGCCTCACGCGGTTCCGGCAATGCCGGCAACAACAAGGAAAAAACCGTGCGCCAGTGGTTTGTCGATAACGACCTCATCGATGCCGTGCTCTACCTGCCGGAAAACCTGTTCTACAACACCTCCGCACCGGGTATTGTGCTGTTTCTCAACAGGGCAAAACCCAAAAAGCAGAAAAACAAAATCCTGCTGGTCAACGCCAGCCAGATTTTCGAGAAGGGCGACCCGAAAAACTTCATTCCCGATGACGGTATCAAGAAAATCGCCGACACGCTGAGTAACTGGACAGAAGAAGAAAAACTCAGCCGTATCGTCGAGCACGAGGAAATCAAAAAGAACGACTACAATATCTCGCCCAGCCGTTATATCCATACGGCAGACGCCGAAACCTACCGCCCGATCAAGGAAATTGTCGCCGAACTGGAAGCCATCGAAGCCGAAAGCAGGGAAACGGATGCGGAGCTGAAGAAGATTCTGAAGAAAATCGGAGTCAGTGCATGAACGAGAAAATTCAGGGACAACTGGTTTTCTACCAGACAGAGGATGGCAGCAGTCGCATTGAATGTCATTTCTCTGGTGATACCCTGTGGCTCTCGCTGAAGCAAATAGCCGAGCTGTTTGGTCGTGATAAATCAGTAATTTCCCGGCATTTGAAATCGATTTTTGATGATGAAGAACTCAAGCGGAATTCAGTTGTTGCAAATCATGCAACAACTGCCGCCGACGGCAAAACCTATCAGGTTGATTACTACAATCTCGAAGCCATTTTCGCCATCGGCTACCGTGTTCGTTCCCCCCGTGGAATCCAGTTCCGCACCTGGGCCACCGCTCAACTCCAGGAATATCTCACAAAGGGCTTTGTCATGGATGACGAACGCCTGAAAAATCCCGAATCCAGCGTTTACTTCGAACAGCTTCTTGAGCGCATTCGTGATATTCGCTCGTCAGAAAAAGTATTCTGGCGAAAGATCTGTGACATCTACGCCACCAGCATCGATTACGATGGCAAGACTGAAACCAGTCAGGCATTTTTTGCACAGATACAAAACAAAATGCACTGGGCAGCGCACGGCCATACCGCCGCCGAACTTATCCATCAGCGTGCCGATGGTAGCAAGCCACACATGGGACTCAGTAACTTCACCGGAAAAGAACCTCGAAAATCTGAAGTCACCATTGCCAAAAATTACCTTAACGAAGATGAACTCAATATTCTGAATCGCATCGTTACCGCCTACCTGGAATTCGCCGAACTACAGGCGCAACGAGGCCGTATGATGAAAATGGCAGACTGGGTTACAAAGCTGGATGATTTCCTCAAACTCAGTGACCATGATCTGCTTACTCATGCCGGTAAGATTTCCGCTGACCAGGCGAAGGAGAAAGCGGAGCTGGAGTACGACCACTTTCATAAAGTGATTGATATGCAGCCGACGCAGGTGGACAGGGATTTGGAGGCGTTGGTGGAGATTGTGAAGAAGGGTGAGACGAAAGAATGAGTGAGTTAGTAATTCTGGAGAAGATTGTGGTATGAGTGCTGTTAGGAATATCGAGTTTTTACAGATTGCCGCTGATTGGGATTCGATCACTCTGGGCGAAGAGGAACCGAAAGCATTGTTAGTCATGCGCAATGGGCTGACGGTGAAACAAGCTAACGACATTGGTGATTATAAGGTTAGCCGTATCGAAACTATTGGGGGTGGATGGATTGATGAAACGCGAGTGAAGTTCGCATCTGAGTTGAAGAAGACTGATGTCGAAAAATACCTCCTCAGAAAGGGCGATATTCTATTCAGTCACATTAATAGTGATCGACACCTTGGAAAGACAGGATTCGCAGTGCGTGATTACGACGATCTATTGCATGGGATGAATTTGCTTCTGATTCGGGCAAACCCTGAAGTATTTAATCCCGAATTTCTGAATCGTGTTTTCCAATACTACCGTGATATCGGAGTGTTCATAGCAATTTGCAGCCGAGCGGTAAATCAGTCGTCTATCAATCAGGCGAAGATGAAGGCATTGGAGCTGCCACTCCCACCACTCCCCGAACAAAAAAAAATCGCCCACATCCTATCAACCGTACAACGCGCCATCGAAGCACAGGAACGCATCATCCAGACCACCACCGAACTAAAAAAAGCCCTCATGCAAAAACTCTTCACCGAAGGCCTGCGCGGTGAAGCGCAGAAACAAACTGAAATCGGGCCGGTGCCGGAGAGTTGGGAGGTTGTGCAGCTTGCAGACGTATGTAAGTTTCAAAGTGGTGGGACACCATCAAAGAAAAATCCAGATTTTTGGGAAGGGAGCATTCCATGGGCTTCACCGAAAGACATGAAAAAGCCTAGATTAAATGATGTTACTGACCACATTTCTCAGAAAGGTCTTGAAAGTGGGAGTAAGCTTGCACCAGCCGGTTCTGTCTTCGTCGTTATGCGTGGAATGATCTTGGCAAAGACTGTTCCTGTTGCGCTTGCCGAAGTCCCGATGGCAATCAATCAAGATATGAGAGCCATTGTTCCTGGTCCGAAACTTCGATCCGATTTTCTTTTATATGCTCTTGAGACATTTCGGGAAGACCTGTTTAAGAAAATTGGGAGGTCTGGACACGGGACAGCGACTTTAATGAGCAATGAAATTTCTGAGTTCAAGATTCCGCTGCCAAGTTTAGTCACGCAACAAAGAGTTGCATCAGCAATACAGAATCTCGAAACGAAAAAAGAACTTCACGAAAAGAAACACCGTTCGCTTCAAGGTCTTTTTCGTACACTGTTACATGAACTGATGACTGCAAAAATTCCTGTCCATGATCTGGAGTTACAATGAAAGTTAAAGAAATAATTGTTCGGAATTTTCGACTCCTGGAAAACGTAGAGATCTGTCTTGAAGACTATACTACGCTAATTGTAGGCAGAAATAATAGCGGTAAGACATCACTGACAGAGCTGTTTCGCAGGCTTTTAGATGAACAGAATTCCAAATTTCGTCTTGAAGATTTTTCCCTCGGCACACATGAAAAGTTTTGGCAGGCACTTGAGTTATTCCACGCTAATGTAGACGTTGAAGCAGTTCGCAATGCACTACCAGAAATATCAGTTACCCTGACCATTGAATATGCTGATGAGGAAGGACTTGGTGCGCTTTCAGAATTCATTGTTGATCTTGATGAGACCTGCACTACAGCAAAGGTCGTTGTAACCTATGCGCTTGCATCAGGAAAAATTGCTGACCTTTTTGCTGATCTCGAAGATGATCGTGCTATCTTTTTTCGATCTCTTCGAGAACGTGTACCCAGACTCTTCGAAGCGTGTATAAAGGCAGAGGACCCAAATGATCCTACCAATACGAAAGATGTGGATGGTTCAAGTTTACGTGATGTGCTTCAGTTTGGTTTTATTAATGCACAGCGCGCGCTTGATGATGCTTCTAACAAAGAAAAAGCTGTATTGGGGAAGGTGTTTGAGCGTTTATTCATTTCAGCATCATCAGCCGGTGCAGGCCCCGATGAACAAACTCGAGCAGATGATTTAAAAGCTGCTGTCGAAGATGTCCAGACCGAGATCGATTTAAACTTTAACAGTCAATTAAGAGATCTGGCGCCTACCTTTGAGTTGTTTGGTTACCCCGGGCTTTCAGACCCCCAGTTACGTACGGAAACACAACTGGATGTTAAGCAGCTATTGTCTAACCACACTACAGTCAGCTATCAAGGTCCAGTTCCCGATGGAGTCAATCTTCCTGAGTCATACAATGGACTGGGATCTCGAAACCTGATATTTATATTGCTAAAGCTGTTTGAGTTTTTTCAAGAATTTTCTACCCGTCAACCTGAGTCTGGTATTCATCTTATCTTTATCGAAGAACCTGAAGCGCACTTGCATCCTCAGATGCAAGCTGTGTTTATACGGAAGCTGAATGAAATACGGAAGATGTTTGAGCAGACCTATAACAGTGGCAACCAGTGGCCTGTGCAGTTTGTGGTGACGACTCATTCTTCGCATATTGCAAATGAGGCATCCTTCGATGCTATGAGATATTTCCTCGCTACTCCTGTTGAAAATGGCTCGACAATTTTACACACCCAGTCAAGGGATCTACGTACAGGGTTGAGTGGTGAAGAATCCGCAGATCGCAAATTCCTTCACCAATACATGACATTAACCCGTTGTGATCTACTATTCGCAGATGCCGCTATCTTGATCGAAGGTACAACAGAACGGCTCCTTCTACCCAGAATGATTGAGAAGTGCGACCAAGAAAATGGAACAAACCTTGGAGCCTTGTACCTGTCGATTATGGAAGTAGGTGGAGCTTATGCTCATCTGTTCTACAACCTTGTGGATTTTCTGGGTCTGCGAACGCTGATTATCACCGATCTGGATTCTACGAAAGAAACTACAAACGACAAAGGGCATACTCGTTGGACGAAGTGCAAGGTATCGGAAGGAACTCGTACCAGTAACGCTGCAATCAATCGTTGGTTTGATCCTGATGGTGATAATAAACCATCGTTACAAGATCTTCTGGCAATGTCATCAACTGATAAAACTTCTGGTACACGGCATCTAGCCTACCAGATACCACATACTGATGGTGACGCATGCGGTCGTAGCTTTGAAGATGCGTTTATGCTTGCTAACCCAGTAATCTTTGAAATCACTGGAGGTACAGCAGAGGAACGTGAAGAACAGGCATGGGCTTCAGCTGATACTGTTAAGAAGTCTGAGTTTGCCTTGAAATATGCTATCACTGTGACTGATTGGGTGCCCCCACGTTATATTGGTGAAGGCTTGTCCTGGTTAGCCGGTAGTGAAGAAGTTCAGCCAGAAGAGGCAACGAATGCCTGAAGCCGAAGCAGAGAATCCTGCCGAAGTTGCAGCACAAGCTGCATTGGACCAAATGTTTCAGTGTATCCATGATCGGCGAAATTTCCTTTTGGAGGCAGGTGCCGGGGCTGGAAAGACCTATTCCCTGGTAAAAGCTTTACAACGAATTATCGAAGTAGAAGGGACACAGCTAGTTCGTATGCACCAGAAAGTTGCCTGCATAACCTACACGAATGTCGCTACTAATGAAATAACCAAACGTACAGATGGACACCCAGCTGTCAAGGCATCAACTATCCATTCATTTTGTTGGGAGTTGTGCAAAAATTACCAGTCAATGCTTAGAGAGGTAGTCCTTGATATACCCAGGCTAAAAGAAAAAATCGACGAGGCGGGAGGAATCGAAGGGCAGAGAGTTGGTTATGATTTAGGTCATCGGCGAGTTACTGAGACAGAGATTATGCTTCACCACGATGATGTTCTGAAAATCATGGTATCACTGCTTGAGCATTCAAAGTTTCGAAGAATTCTCACTGCTCGATTTCCAGTAGTTTTCATCGATGAGTATCAGGATACAGACGCAGCGTTCGCGGAAAGTATTGTTCAGAAGTTTGTAGAGCAGGAGGATGGACCACTTATTGGTTTGTTTGGTGATAGCTGGCAGAAAATCTACCCGACTGGTGCAGGTGCTATTAAACATGAGAATCTGCAATCTATAGGTAAGGAGGCAAATTTTCGTTCTATGCCTGCAATCGTTGATGTCCTGAATAAAATTCGGCCGGATTTGCCACAGCGTGTTAGCGACCCTGAGGCGACAGGAACAGCTAAAGTTTATCATTCCAATAATTTTTCTGGAGTACGACGAACAGAGCCACACTGGGCAGGCGACCTGTCTGTTGAAGATGCCCATGAATACCTCACGGCAGTACGAGTACACTTGGTGAACTCTGGTTGGGATTTCTCACCAGAAGTGACAAAAATTCTGATGCTTACACACAATGTTCTTGCATCAGAGCAAAACTATAGTCAAATCCTCGGTGCTTTTGAGTTCAATGACTCCATTTTTCAGAAAGAAGATTCGCATATAGCCTTTCTAGTCGACACACTAGAGCCAGTCTGCAAAGCTTTTAACACAGGGAAATACGGGGAAATGTTTTCGGTGATCGGAAGAAAAAATGGGCGTTTGACAGCTATCGAACAAAAACAGGAATGGGCAAGAGACATGCAGCGCCTGGTAGTTCTCCGAAGAACCGGTACTATTGGTGAAGTAATAGATCTTCTACAAGAAACTCGTAAACCACGGCTTAGTGATGCTGTATTACGAACAGAAAGACGACTGGCAGACGCTGAACGTGAAGAGATTGATGAAACAAGGGCATTGAGACAAATAGAAAGACTGAGAGTAATTCCCTATATTGAGCTGATTGCACTTGCAGAGTTTATCAATGACCATACACCCTTTTCTACCAAGCACGGCGTGAAGGGTGCAGAGTTCGAAAATGTACTAGTCGTACTGGGTAGAGGATGGAATCACTATAACTGGAATCAGTATCTGGAATGGTTTCCAGATCGCTATCCCGCCAATAAAGAAAACAGCTATATTCGTAATCGAAATTTATTCTATGTGGCTTGTTCTCGTTCAAAAACAAATGTTGCATTGCTCTTTACCCAAGAGCTGTCACAGGATGCACTATCTACCCTTGAGGGTTGGTTTGGATCAGAGAATATATCTGCTTTCGATCTAGAATAAAATATCATGCCCAAACCCTCCGAACACAAAACTGTCCAGGTCCGCATCCTCAAATACGCTGAGGATATCGGCTGGACTTTTGTACCCAGAGAGGAAGCCGAACAACGCCGCAGTTTTGATGCTGAAGCACCGGCAAAAGAACGTGCAAAAGGTGTTTCCCTGTTTTTCGATGATCTGCTCGATACAAAGATTCGTGAGTTCAATCCCCGTTATGCCGAAGCTGAAGGTGCATTGACGGGCAAGTTTCGCCACCTGCACACCGATATCTACGGCAACCGTGAATTTGTTGACTACCTGCGCAATCACGGCAAATTTTTTGATCACGAGGAAAACCGCGAACGCGATCTGGTGTTGATCGATTACCAGCACCCCGAAAACAATGTGTTTGAAGTGACTGAAGAGTTTGCTTTTCACAACGGCCATTATGGTGTGCGTGAAGACGTGGTATTTCTGATCAACGGCATTCCTGTGCTGGTGATCGAATGTAAGAACGCGAACAAGGATGAAGCGATTGCGCTGGGTGTTGACCAGATTCGTCGCTACCATAATGAGACACCTGAGCTGTTTGTGCCGGAACAGGTTTTTACCGCCACTGATGCTATCGGTTTTTCCTACGGGGTAAGCTGGAACACGGTGCGCCGCAATATCTTCAACTGGAAGGATGAAGAAGTCGGCAAGCTGGAAAGCAAGGTGAAAAGTTTTTGTGCCATCGCTCAGGTGCTGGCTTTTGTGAAGGACTATATTGTTTTCGCCGAGAAGGATGAGGAGTTAAATAAATACATCCTGCGTCAGCATCAGACCGGCGCGGTGGAGCAGGTGGTTGAGCGTGCGCTTGATCCGGCACGCCGCCGTGGCCTGGTCTGGCACACCCAGGGCAGCGGCAAGACTTTTACCATGATCAAGTCGGCAGAGATGCTGTTCCGGGCGCCGGAGGCAGACAAGCCGACGATACTGCTGATGATCGACCGCAACGAGCTGGAAGACCAGATGCTGAAAAATCTCGCCGCGCTGGGGCTGGGTAATCTGGAACACGCCAGCAGTATTGCCCGGCTGAACAAACTGCTGCGCGATGACTATCGCGGCATTATCATCACCATGATCCACAAGTTCCGCGACATGCCTGCTGACCTGAATACCCGCTCAAACATTTATGTGCTCATTGATGAGGCACACCGCACTACTGGCGGTGATCTTGGTAACTACCTGATGGCCGGTCTGCCGAATGCCAGCTATATCGGTTTTACCGGCACCCCGGTGGATAAGACCGCTTTCGGGCGTGGCACCTTCAAGACCTTCGGTTGCGAGGACGACAAGGGTTATCTTCACAAATATTCCATTGCTGACAGCATTGAGGACGGCACCACGCTGCCGCTGTATTACAACCTTGCGCCCAACGAGATGCTGGTGCCGCACGAAACCCTGGATAAGGAATTCCTGTCACTGGCAGAAGCCGAAGGCGTGGCCGATATTGACGAGCTGAACAAAATTCTTGAGCGAGCAGTGAACCTGAAGAATTTTCTCAAAGGTGAGCAACGTATTAAACAGGTTGCGCAGTATGTCGCACAGCATTACCGTGAGAATGTCGAACCGCTGGGTTACAAGGCGTTTCTGGTCGGCGTTGATCGTGAAGCCTGCGCCCGATACAAACACGCACTGGATGAGTTCCTGCCGTTTAGTTATTCGGCGGTGGTTTATACCGGCAGCAATAATGATTCTGAAGAATTGAAAAAATTCCATATTGATAAAAAAACCGAGCGGGCGCTACGCAAGAGTTTCAATAAACTCGAACAGATGCCGAAAATTTTGATCGTGACCGAAAAACTGTTAACCGGTTTCGATGCCCCGGTGCTGTATGCCATGTACCTCGACAAACCCATGCGCGATCATACTTTATTGCAGGCCATCGCACGGGTTAACCGTCCCTATGAAAACGAACAGGCTGACATGGTCAAGCCGCATGGTTTTGTGCTGGATTTTGTCGGCATTTTCGACAAGCTGGAAAAAGCTCTGGCTTTTGACAGCGAGGAAGTCAATGCGATTATCAAGGATCTTAATCTGCTGAAGTCTCTATTTCAGAGCAAGATGGAAGAAATCGTACCCGCTTATCTATCACTTATCGAACGCAACTTCGATGATAAAGATGTGGACTCGTTAATTGAGTATTTCCGTGACAAGGACAGGCGCAAGACTTTCTTCAGGGAATTCAAAGAAATCGAGATGCTTTACGAGATTATTTCGCCTGACGCATTTCTCAGGCCATACCTGGACGACTATGCCAGCCTATCGGCGATCTATGACGTAGTGCGCAAGGCATATACAAAAAGCGTGCAGGTTGATCGTGATTTTCAAAGAAAGACCAATGAACTGGTACAGAAACAGATTGGCACCGATTATATTCAGCCTGTTTCTGAAGTTATCGAGATTAATGAAGATACCATTGAAGCGATAAAAAACAGGGAAGGGGGAGACGGTAACAAGGTAATCAATCTGGTCAAGAGTATCGAAAAAAAGGCTGAAGAAGAAAGTGATGATCCCTGTCTGATTGCAATGGCAGAACGCGCCCGTGCCGTGCAGGAAAACTTTGAAAACCGGCAGGCCAGTACCGCAGAGGCATTACAGGAACTGCTGAAAGAGATCGAAGACAATGAACAGCGCAAGAAAGAACAGGCGGAGAAAGGTTTTGATGGCCTGACCTTTTTTGTCTACCGGACAATGCTCGATGCCGGCATCGATAATGCGGAAGATGTCAGTAAAAAAATAAAGCAGGCATTTGTCGATTACCCCAACTGGAAGGTAAGTGAAAACGCCCTGCGTGAATTACGCAAAAAAGTAACCTTCGCCATTTTCAATGAAACCGATGATCTCGACAGGGTAACAGTCATGGTTGATGAGCTGTTCACATTGCTTGATAAGGCTGGCAGGATTTGATGAGCATGCAATCGAAACAGGCATTTAAAGCACGTGTACATCACTGGGCGGAGAAACTTGATGTGGATATCGTCTGGCTTGGCGTAAGACCCATGCGGAATAAGTGGGCTTCCTGTTCAACAAATGGACACCTGAATTTCAATATTGATTTACTCCGGCATGAAGAAGAGATTTGGGACTATGTTATTGTTCATGAATTGTTGCATTTTTCCACACCGAATCATGGGAAGTTATGGAAATCTCTTATGCGTGTTCACTTAGGTGATTATGAAAGTGCAGTAAAAATACTTGGTGCAGATTGATGTCTTGCAGTGGTTGCCGGAGAAAGCCAACCGGAAAATGGTTGATCTTTGCTGCTGGTGGAGATGGCGGGAATTATGAAATACATCCTTGTATTTCACCCTACGCGCTGCGCAGAAAACGCGCATTCAATTTTTCTCCAGGCAAAATTAGTGAACCCGATACGGCGATTTTACTTCGGGCTTCCTGCCCTGTGCCCTACGGGTCACCTTCGTTCCTCAGGTGCTCAAATTCGATCCGCTCGAATTTGTCATCCACCCAAATCCACAAATAAAAAAACCACCGCAAGGGTGGTTTGATTATTTGGTGGAGATGGGCGGGAATTATTCGGCACATCGTGTGCCTCACCCCTAACGGGGTCGTGCATAAGGCGCACGCTCAAAATTGCTCCCGGCAATTTTAGTGAACCCGTCAGCGGTTTAAATTCAACACCAGATCCACCAATAAAAAAGGCCAACCGAAAAACGGCTGACCTTTGTTATTGGTGGAGATGGCGGGAATTATTCGGCACATCGTGTGCCTCACCCCTACGGTGCCGTGCATAAGGCGCACGCTCAAAATTGCTCCCGACAATTTTAGTGAACCCGGTACAGCGATTCTCATCCACCCAAATCCACAAATAAAAAAACCACCGCAAGGGTGGTTTGATTATTTGGTGGAGATGGGCGGAATCGAACCGCCGTCCGCAAGCACTCCGCCATCGGCTCTACATGCTTATTTCGTCTATTGATTTAA
>CAZAZB010000075.1:0-7587 GCA_964489485.1 uncultured Pseudomonadales bacterium
GGAGTCAAAACCACTGGTAGAGCGATTGGGTTCTGATGAGTTACTTATAAACATGGCAGGAAATAGAGTAGGAAATTGATCGCAAGCATGATGCAATGGCTATTCAGGAATGGTTATTCAGAAATGGCAATGCAGGAATGGCTGCTCAACTTGGACTTCGGGAGGCAACATGCGTTTACGACAGGTCGCACTGGTGGCGAGGGATTTGGCACCGGTAAGAGAGGATATTTTCACGCTGCTGGGTCTGCACCTGGACTACGATGATAAAGGCGTCGGAGAATTTGGATTACAGAATTCAGTCATGTCGATGGGTGATACTTTTCTGGAAGTGGTGTCGCCAATCCGTGAGAACACAACAGCGGGGCGCCTGCTGGATCGACGAGGCGGCGATGGTGGGTATATGGTGCTTGCGCAGGTGGATGATTTCGCTAGTATCGATAGCCGTTTGGACGAATTGAAGGTGCGTAAGATATGGGAAATTAGCCGTGATGACGTTTTTGCTTGTCACGTCCATCCCAAGGATATCGGTGCTGCAATTGTCTCCTTTGATCAGATGCTCCCTGCCGAAGAATGGGTCTGGGGCGGACCGGACTGGAGACGGCAGGTGGCGTCATCTGTGGGTAACATCCTTGCCTGTGATATTCAGGCAAATGACCCGCAAGCGATGGCCGAAAGGTGGTCAAATATCTTCGAACGGGAGACTGGATTGTCGGGCGGCCGGATAGAAATGCCTCTCGATGACTGCAGCCAGATTAATTTTATCGAAGCCCGGGATGGACGTGGGGATGGGGTTAGTGCGCTGGAGTTTGCAGTCATCGACGCAGAAGCTATTCGTGCCGCTGCGTCTCAATTGCACCTAACCTGGCGGGACAATGAAGTCTCCCTGTGTGGCACTGGCTTTCGCTTCAGGTTTGATTGATGTCATCAGACCATCCTACCCTGAACCACTCTCGACGCGGTTTGTTTCATAGCGCCAGTCTGGATAAAAAGGCCATCCCCGTTGCCCAGGCCCAGAGCCTTGTGCAGATGATGTTCGCGAATGGCTACTCTGTCAAAGAACAGCTCGAAGGTACCGGTATCGATGCTTCTGATCTTGCAGACCCAGCGCAACGCATCACTTATCGTCAACGAATTAGACAGTTGGAAAAAATGCTGGCGTTGATTGATGACAGAGCCTACTGGTTAGGCAAGCAACGTGATGTTTCAATTTCAGAATATGGCCTCTTGGGTTATGCGATGATGAGTAGCGCGACACTTGAACAGGCTGTTCAGATCGCTGCGAAATATCACAAGATGGCTGGTGCGATTTTCGAACTGACATTTCTTGTTGAAGAAGGGCAGGCAATTTTAAGGATCGAGGATCTCCTGCCTGGTGGAGAGGTAGCACAATATGTAACAGAGGAACTTTTTCAAGGGATCGTTCCATTGATTAGTCTGCTTATTGGTGCGGATCACAAACCCAGCGTTGTTAATCTAAATTATTCTAGACCCATCTTGCCCATTCGATATGAAGATGTGTTTGGCTGCCCAGTGTTTTTTGACAAGCCGTGGTGTGAGTATCGATTTGACCGTGATTTACTGAAACTGCCGCTGGCAGAAGCGGATTCGAATACGGCACGTATTTGTGAGGAGTCCTGTAGGCAACTGCTGGATCAGATGGAGATAGAGGAGGATATTGTATCCCGCGTCTGTCATTTATTGTTGAGCACCCCGGGAGACTTCCCGAAACTTGAGGTCATCGCAGAACACCTTTCAATGGGTGCAAGGACATTCCGTCGCCGCCTGAAGGCGCTGGGAACGAGTTATCAGAAGATACTGGATGATGTCCGTAAACAACTCGCCATCGAGTATCTGCAAACCACGAACCTAAGTGTCCAGGAAGTATCCGATCTGTTGGGTTACTCTGAAGTGACTAATTTCCGGCGCGCATTCCTGAAGTGGGCGGGCCTCTCACCCTACCAATTCAGAAAGCACCTGAGTGCAGAATAGGGCATGCTTTATAAGGCGCAGACCGCGGCCCTGTTAGAAAGGCTAATACCTCTTCGAGCCTGTCGCAGGGTATTTCTATCATGTCCGTTGGTGCAGTAGCCGATACTGATGCCGGTTTCCGGGTCCATCCAACCGAGTTGGCCGCCAGCACCCCCATGTCCGAACGCCCTTGCTGAATTGGTGTGACCAAATCCACGATAGTTTCTCTTCTCGTCTCCGGAAATAGATACACCAAGTGCTCGATTGACCGGAACACCACTAAGCTGTTCAACGAGAGTGCCTGTTCTAACCTGCAATGCACTGTCAATCGTCTTTTGACTCCAGAGTCTATCACCAGATGTAGTTTGCCCAGATAGCCCCTGATAAAATAAGGCAATCTCGGCAGCAGACATGATGCCGCCTCCTCCAGGTACACCCACCATTCTGACGTCCTCGTTATTAAAAGCCGTCAACGCTTCTTCGGTGACCTCTGTTATTGGCGGTTCGGGTAAACCAAGAGCGGTATAATCATCGGCGGTCAGTGCTTCACCAACATGTTCAACCCTGGCAATCCGAGCGTGCTGATCCACCGGACATCCGACCCGGAGATCCGGCAATCCAAGCGGTAGGGCAATCTGCTCGCGAACAAAAGCGGTAAAATCCTGGCCGGACAGTCTTTCAATAATTTCTGCAATAACCCACATGGATGATGTTGCGTGGTATTCAAATCGGCTGCCGGGTTCCCAGTTCAAGGTCCACTCAGCATATCGTTCCTCTCGCCGGGACTTGTCATTCCAGTCGGTTGGTCGAAATGGCGCAGACGGAAACCCCGCGGTATGGGTGAAGAGTTGTTCAATCCGGATGTCCTGTTTGCCATTTGCTCCGAAAGCAGGGATGAGTGCTGCGACGGGTTGTTGTATGTCCAGTTTTCCTTCTTGAATTAGCAACCATGCAGCCGCAGATGTGATCGCCTTGGTAGCAGAAAAAATGCAATAGAGGGAATCGTTAGTTGCATCGCCAAAAGTTTGAAATGCGGCCAATTTACCCTGGCGTGCGATGGCTATCTGAGCTGATGGCAAAAGTCCCTCGTCTACTTCCTGCTTTGCTCTATCCAACAGTTCCTTCAGTTTTGCGGCATCAATCCCGATATCTGCGGGGTTTTCCACCATGAAATCAGACGATTGCATATACTTTCTCCAGTGCCACAAGGGCGAGGCTACACTTAGAATTGAACTGATAGTATCATGAGCGTGTTGTTGATCTGAGATCAATTGACCTACTACCTTGTTGAGATCCTATTCCGAGTTTTTGTGTCAAAGAGAATTGCCATTGTTATAGATCCCTGGGATCTGCCGTATAACGGGACTGTTGTTTCCGCTAGAAGGTTTGTTCATGCGCTGGAATCCAGAGGGCAGCAATTCCGCATCCTTTATTGCACCGATAGCGGTCAAAGCAACAACCAGATGCGGAGTCAAGACGAGACATGGGATGACCTGAGCGCCGATGGCCATGATCGAATTGTATTCAAACCCGTATCAATTCCCGGATTTAACCACATCATACAGGCGATGAAAGTGCTTCTCGCCAGACCTGAACGCATCAAGGTGCGTGAGGCACTGAAAGGATGTAGCCTCCTGCATGTTCAGTTTCCATTCTTCCTGGGGTATGTCGCCATACAGGAGGCTGTAAAGCTCGGTATTCCTATAGTTTGCTCTTTTCATGTTCAGCCAGAAAATGTGCTCATGAATGTCGGCCTGAGATCGAGAATTTTGAGCAAATTCTTATACCGAATATTCCTCGGACAGATCTATTCGAAGGCAGATCTTGTGATAGCACCGTCTCCCTTTGCAGCAGATTTATTAAGAGAGCAAGGGCTCAAGGTACCCATACAAGTGTTGTCCAATGGTGTACCAGATATATTTTTCGACGTTGATAAAGAACCTTCGAATCTGTTGCAAACAACAGGCAATGGCAAACGGGAATTCAATATACTGTCCGTCGGGCGTTTATCTGGTGAGAAACAACAGGGACTGCTTATCGCTGCTATAGCGCAATCAAAGTACAAGGAGAATATCCGGCTGCGTCTGGTTGGTGCTGGTCCGAATGAATATAAGCTGAAGACTCTTCTCGCCCGATCTGGTATCAAAGGCAGTATTGAAACAGTCTCTGATGATGAGTTGCTTCGTTGCCACAAAGAAGCTGATCTCTTCGTTCATTGTGGTGAAATTGAATTGGAGGGAATGTCCGTGGTTGAAGCCATGGCGGCAGGCAATGTCGTTTTGGTTTCAGATTCGAGAGACAGTGCCTCGGGCCATTTTGCCCTGAGTGAAATGTCTTTGTTTAGCGCCAGAAATGTCAATGACCTAAGCCGGAAAATTGACTACTGGGTTGAACATGACGAGATGCGGGTGCAGCAGGGGAAAGATAATCGTCGCTATATCCAGCAATACAATCACGCGGATTGTGTCCAGTTACTCAGCGACATTTACGAGCATGTGCTGCTTGGCGATCTGGGCAGTTTGCAAGGCGACGGTGATTACAACCCTGTCAATGTATCCACCAGGGTAGAACCACTCCCTCAGGAGTAGTTCATACCGATTCGTATTGCCAGGTGAATTTAACTACTGAATTCACTAATCACGCCCGAGATTGATTCCTTGGCATCGCCGAAGAGCATTCTGGTGTTCTCTCCAAAGAACAGTGGATTATCAACACCTGAAAAGCCGGAAGCCATGGAGCGCTTCAATACAAAAACCGTCCGTGCCTTGTCAACATTGATAATCGGCATCCCCCAGATTGGACTGTCTTCGTCTTCTCTCGCACTTGGATTCACAACATCGTTTGCACCGATGACAATCGCAACATCGACATTTTCAATCCGCGGATTAATGTCATCCATCTCGACGAGTTGCTCGTAAGGTACGTCTGCTTCCGCCAACAGGACATTCATGTGCCCGGGCATGCGTCCGGCAACCGGGTGAATGGCATAACTGACTTCTGCGCCATTGGCTTCAAGAATCTGGCCTAACTCTTTGACGACGTGTTGTGCCTGGGCAACCGCCATACCGTAACCTGGAACAAAACAAACATTGCTGGCTGCTTCAAGAATGTAATAGGCATCCTGAACCGAAATTGGATTGACCTCACCTTCAATTGCCTTACCCTGTTTGACAGCACCAAATCCACTGAACAGAACATTGGCCAACGACCTGTTCATGGCTTTGCACATAATGTTAGTCAGAATAATACCGGCGGCCCCTACGAGAGACCCTGCCACGATCAGGATGTTGTTATTAATAGCAAATCCAGCTGCACAGGCTGCGATACCGGAGTAACTATTCAATAGCGAAATAACCACCGGCATGTCAGCGCCGCCGATGGGAATAACAACCATCACACCGAGCACAAGAGACAGCCCAATGACAACATAAAGCCATTGGGATTCCGGTGTCGGGTTAAGACAAAACATGATGCTGGAACCCACAAGCCCGGCGAGGAGCAAGAAATTCACCAGGCGTTGCCCGGTAAACACAACCGCTGCGCTGCCAATTTTTTCACTCAGTTTTGCGTACGCGATCAAGCTACCGGTAAAAGTAACACCGCCAATCAAGATAGCAAAGACAACGGTTACTGCTGTAAACGTATCAATTCCTGAAGATGCAGCATTGATTCCTACTTTTGATGCCGCATTGGAGAGAGCACCAGACATGCCTGCAGAACTGGCAACGTAGAGAGTTGCCCAACCTACCAGCAGGCTTGATGCCCCGCCTGAGCCATTAAACAGCGCAACCATCTCTGGCATGCTCGTCATGCCGACCAACCGTGCAGCGAGGGCGCCAATAACCGCACCAATGACCACACCGGCAATAATATATTCGTAGGAGAGTATTCCTTCAGCTGTTAATCCTGCAATCACAGCGATAAACATGCCAAGAGCAGAGAGAAGATTTCCCTTCCGCGCTGTGGCCGGAGAACCGAGCATCTTTAAACCATAGATGAAGAATACGGCAGCGACAATATAAGAAAAGTTGGCAATCAGGTGGATATTCATTTGCCGACCTCCTTCTTACTTTTGAACATACCCAACATTCTGTCGGTGACCAGATAACCGCCGACAACATTGATTGTTGCAAATGCGACAGCAGCTGTTCCGAGGTAAGTTGCCATTTGGTTGTCCACAAGCCCGGCAGAAAGAAATGCGCCTGCGAGTGTAATGCCCGAGATGGCATTGGCACCGGACATGAGTGGTGTATGCAAAGTAGCCGGTACTTTTGAAATCAGTTCAAAGCCGAGAAAAATCGACAGAACGAGAATAAATGTTAGAAATACGACGTCCATCTTAGCTCTCCTTCTTTTTGTTTGAACCATCTCGCAGGTTCTTGATCACTTCATTAACAATGGCGCCATCATGGGTTATGACGCACCCCTTAAGAATATCGTCTTCTAAATCCAGATTGAACGTTTTACTTTCTTCATTCCAGTATTCTGTCACGAGGTTGAACAGGTTGGCAGAATACATTTGACTGGCGTCCCTACTTACTTCTGACGGTAAATTCGAGACACCGATGATTGAAACGCCGTTGACTTCTACTGTTTCGTCCGAGACTGAGCCCTCGACATTACCGCCAGAATCGACGGCCATATCGACGACAATGCCACCGGGTTTCATGGCTTCTACCATATCCGCTGTGACGATTCGGGGGGCCGGTCTGCCAAACAATTGAGCGGTCGTAATAACAATATCTGACTGGCTGATAACATCCTTCATGCCAAGACGTTGCATCTCCAGCTGTTCTGCGGTTAATTCCTTGGCGTAGCCATCTTCTGTTTGCCCCATTTCGCCGAGGTCAATCTCGACGAACTTGGCGCCCAGGGATTGCACCTGTTCTGCAACGACGGGTCTGGTGTCGAAGGCATCAACTCGTGCACCGAGCCGTTTTGCTGTCGCGATGGCCTGAAGACCCGCAACACCTGCTCCAATAACAAAGACCTTTGCCGGTTTTAGCGTGCCAGCCGGTGTCATCATCATGGGCAGAATGCGATCCAGTTTTTGTGCTGCCAGAATAACCATGACATATCCGGCTAGATTAGCCTGGGAACTTAAGGCGTCCATCTTTTGTGCCCGTGTGGTACGCGGGATCATTTCCATGCTGATGGCTGTGATATTTTTTTCAGCCAGTGTATCTACCAGTTCAACCTCGTTGTAGGGGTCGAGATAGCTAATTTGAATGGCGCCAGCTTTAAGTTTAGCCACTTCATCCATCGCGGGCTTTTGAACCCGTAACAAGATGTCGCCGGAACCCAGCAGGTCTTCACGATTTGTAGAGACAGTGGCGCCGGCCTCGGTGTAATCCGTATCGGAATAACCGGAACCCTCACCTGAGCCAGATTCGATGACGATGTCGAATCCTGCATGATTGAGTTTCTTGACCGAATCGGGAATAAGGGCAACGCGTCGTTCGTTGGCCGATGTTTCCGCAGGTACAGCAATTAGCATATGCAACCTCGTGGCTTAGTTAATTTTCGGTGAATCCTGATCCAGGCAGCGACTGATTAAACTTGGAATCTCGAATAGTTGTTTTATCATTAATCCGAGCTTTCTTAATCCGAGCTTCCTTA